>NZ_RZTF01000013.1:11358-21374 GCF_004023175.1 Mesorhizobium sp. M7A.F.Ca.MR.362.00.0.0 | reverse complement strand
GAGCTCGTCGAAGACCCCGAAGACATGGCGCCGCTTCTGTCGAGAGCGCATCTCACCATCATCCCGCTTGCGGCAGGCGGCGGCACCCGCATCAAGATTCTGGAGGCGATGGCGTGGGGCGTGCCGGTGATCGCCACGCCTTTGGCGGCCGAGGGCCTGGACCTGGTCGATGGGGAGGAGCTGTTGCTGTCGGATACCGATGAAAGGCTTGCCGAAACGGCTGTCGGACTTTGCCTGGATACGGACCGCAGGGCACGGCAGCGCGTCCGCGCGCATCAAGCGGTTTGGGCAAGGTTCGGCCCAGAAGCCATCCGCGATGCCGTCCGCGGCGGGCTGGGGCTGGACGAGGCTGGCACATGATCCCTCCCTCCGCCAGATATGGAGGAGCGACATCGTTCCACATCGCTTGCAGGAGCCCCGCTTCGCACGACGTCCAGCCGGAATTTCGTGGCCTGCCCTATCGGGATGCGTGCTGAAGCTCTTGCCGAATGGGGCCGAGATAGGTTTGCGGATGCAAGCGTCGCCAAACATGGTCCCGGTCGGTCAGATGCGCGACCTGCTCTATCCAGCGCCTCGGCGCATCGGGATCCCTCACCTCATGCCAGTCATCGACGATAATGACAGGCAGGCCCTGGTAGAGCGGGTCGAGCGGCGAGGTCCTGGTGACGACGATGCAGCCGAGATAAAACAGCTCCCATGTCCTATGGCAGTCCAGGCCATTGCCTTCGGTGGACAGCACAAGCGGGTATTGCGAGTACAGTTGCCAGATCGAGCGTTGCGAGACGCGTTTCGTCAGGAAATCGACGTGCGGACATCCGCCCAGGGCATCAAGCAGTTCCCGGCGCTGCCTCGAGCCATTGCTGATGCTGAAATCAGAGAACAGCCTGGGCGGACGGCGGTCCACATGATCCTGCCGGGCGCGTATGATTTCCAGTTGCTTCACAAGCCCTGCCGGCGTGGCAAGAGACCTAGGCGTGTGAAGATCGAGCCCGATCGGGAAAGGCTTCACCCTGGGGTGAGTGCCATCACAATTCTGGCTGTACCAGGAGACCAGGAAAGGGTTGGCGAGAAGCTGGTCGACGGTGTCCTTCGCCAGATCCGACGGCACCGAAGCATCCCCATCGGTCGTCAGCAGCGTGAATGGTGCCGTAATCGTCGGCAGCACGATCCTGACAAACGTGTCGAGGTCGCAGGTTTGCGCATCGCGATCCCTGGACAAGGTGCTCAGGCGCAGCCAGACGATGCCATGCGCGCCGCTGTAATGTTGGCGGAAAAATGCCTCGCTCTGCGTAGATGCAGTTGGCGCGTTGCGATACCAGCGCGGCCCGGCGAAATCGCAGAAATGCCCGATGCCCTGCGACCACAGCACGGGCGGAACGCCAAGAAACCTTAGCGCCCTGGAGTAGACGGCTCTTTTGACAGCCCTTCGAAACCTGCCCATCGGCAACTCCTAGCGCGGATGCCAATAGCGTTGCAACGTCCTGCCTTGCACCGCCTTGAGCCGAACCAGGGGCCAAAAATTTCGAACCGTCTGGCGGCATCGCAACTGGCTGACGATCTCGCCGGCTGCAGTGCCGCGGCCAACCCCCCGGCTCGGCCGGAGGCACACGGCGGTCTACAGACTTGATTGTGGCAAAGGTCGAAGTGCTTGCGGTTCAGCGCAAGACCGCACGTCTCAATCGTGCAATTCCCGCGATATCGGCGGACCGAGGGAGAAATCCGAGAACGTTACCTCAAAGCCTTCGCGTTGCGGCGAACAGCACATCATGCCGATATCGACCGTCTTCGAGGTCGGGAAATAGGCAAGCCGCACAGGCTTCCAGTGGCTGTCGGAAGCGTCGAGGTACTGGACGCGGATCGCCTCGGCGTGACGGGTCAACCGGATCCTGACGCCGTTCGGATCGGCATGAATGGCGACCAGCGACCAGTCTGACGTGTCGTTGGTGACGACGACGGAGAAATAGGCAAGGCCGTCGGTGTACTCGATACCGGCCTTGATCCAGTGCGTTTCGCTGAGCCGGACCATCAGCCCGGCCTGATCATAGAGGACCTCGTAGTCGCCCTTGACCGTGACTTCGGCGCTGAAATCGCCCTCGACAGGCCGGTGCAGGAAGTGGCCGTTGTCGCGCCAGAAACCGTAGAAGGTCTCGCGCCAGAAATCGGTCTCCTTGCCGGTGCGCACACGAACGCTATCGCCCTCGATGGCGTGGTGCGGCGGCGGGTTAAGCCAGGTCAGATCTTGCACTGTCATCCTTTCGCGCCGCTCCAATCCAGATGTGCATGGCGGTGTTGCCGGCATGGTCGGCAGTGACCGATCAGTCAGGCTGATCAGTCGACGGCCGATCAGCCTGCGAACGTATAGGCCGTCTTCACCGTGGTGTAGAACTCCGCCGCATAGTGGCCCTGCTCGCGCGGCCCATAGCTCGAGCCCTTGCGGCCGCCGAAGGGAACATGGAAATCGACACCCGCCGTCGGCAGGTTGACCATCACCATTCCGGCCTCCGAATTGCGCTTGAAGTGCGTGGCATGCTTGAGGCTCGAGGTGCAGATGCCGGAGGTCAAGCCGAAGGGCGTGTCGTTGGCGACGGAAAGCGCCTCGTCATAGTCCTTGACGCGAATGACGCTGGCGACAGGTCCGAAAATCTCCTCGCGCGAACTGCGCATGGCATTGGTGGCCTCGGTGAGCAATGCCGGCTGCAGGTAGAAGCCTGGCGTCTTGCGGTCGAGCCGCTCGCCGCCGAAGGCGAGCGTGGCACCTTCCCTGACGCCGATGGCGATATAGTCCTCGTCCTGCTTCAGCTGCGTCGCGTCGACGACAGGACCGATCTGGGTCTGCGCGTCGAGCGCATCGCCGATGACCAGTTTGCTCATGCGGTCCTTGAGGGCATCGACGAAACGGTCGTGAATGCCGTCAGCCACAATCAGCCTGGATGACGCGGTGCAGCGCTGGCCGGTCGAGAAGAAGGCGCCATTGAGCGCGCAATCGACGGCGATCGCAAGATCGGCATCGTCGAGCACGACCAGAGGGTTCTTGCCGCCCATTTCAAGCTGGAACTTGCGCATGTGTTCGATGCTTGCCGCGGCAACGCGCTTGCCGGTACCGACCGAGCCGGTGAAGCTGATGGCGTTGACGTCGGGACTGTCGAGCATCGCCTGACCGACGACCGAACCCTTGCCCATGACGAGATTGAGCACGCCCTTTGGCAGGCCGGCGCGATGCAGGATGTCGACAATGGTCCAGGCGCTCTCGGGAACCAGCTCCGCCGGCTTGAAGACGACGGTGTTGCCGTGGGTTAATGCCGGAGCGATCTTCCAGGCCGGAATGGCGATCGGAAAATTCCACGGCGTGATGATGCCGACCACGCCGACCGCCTCGCGCGTCATCTCGACGCCGACGCCCGGTCGCACGCTCGGCACGACCTCTCCGGTTAAACGCAACGTTTCGCCGGCAAAGAAATCGAATATCTGGGCGGCGCGAATGGTCTCGCCTATGCCTTCGGCCAGTGTCTTGCCTTCCTCACGCGCCAGGTTGCGGCCGATCTCGTCCTTGCGCGCCATGATCTCGTCGGCGGTCTTTTTCAGCACCGCGTGGCGCGCCAGCGGACCGGAACGGGACCATGCCGGGAACGCCGCCTTGGCCGCGGCGATCGCCTGCTGGGCCTGTTCGACACCCGCCGATGCATAATCGCCGACGATGTCGCCGGTATCCGAGGGGTTGATGTTGCGCGAACCGGCGTCGCCGACCCACTCGCCATCGATGAGGTTCTTTCGAAACAGCGTCATATCGTGTGTTCCTGCTTGTTGGCCGCGCGGGCATCTGTCTGAACTGGTATTTGCCAGACAATTGCCTCGCGGGAAAGCAAACAGTGAACCAGCAGCCGCGACAAAAATCCCCCCGCTTGCGCCGCGCGGATGGCGGGTGACGACATTGCCTCATCGAGCCTCGATGCGGCCAACATCCATGGTGCGTCGTCCGGCTTGGGCCGATTTCCTCTATACACTTCTGTCCATAGCCTTGATTTGCCTGAGGCAGCATGTCATGCGTCGTGCCGATGGCAGCTCTCGAAACGACGATTCAGCGCGCCGGCGCCACCGGCAATATCAAGGCCACTCGCGAAGACTGGCTGAAGCTTGCGCTCGAAACGTTGATCTCTGACGGTGTCGAACGCGTCCGCGTGCTGACACTTGGACAGAAGCTCGATGTGTCGCGTTCCAGCTTCTACTGGTATTTCAAGAGCCGGCAGGATCTGCTCGACCAGCTGCTGGATTATTGGCGGCAGACCAACACCAAATTCATCGTCGAACGCGCCAGGCGGCCATCCGCCACCGTCATTCGCGGGGTGATGAGCATTTTCGAATGCTGGGTGGACGAAAGGCTGTTCGATCCACAGCTGGATTTCGCGATCAGGGCCTGGGCCCGCCGCTCGCCCGCCATCCGGCGCGCCCTCGACGAGGCCGACGAGGAGCGTGTCAACGCCATCCGCGACATGTTCATGCGCCACGGCTATGAGGAAGAAGACGCGTTCGTGCGAGCCCGCGTGCTGTACTTCATGCAGATCGGCTATTACTCGCTTGAGCTCAACGAGCCGATGAGCAGCCGCCTGCCTCACGTCGCCGGCTATCTGCGCAGCTTCACCGGCCAGGAGCCTCCGGCGGAGGATGTCGAAGACTTCTCGCGCTATGTCGAGAAGACGCTTTCGCGCAACCGATAGTAAGGCCCGCTCGGCCGCCGCGGCCTGACGATTTCGCTTAGCGCATCCCAATAGCAAGCACGTTTGCTGCCGACAGCAGCAGAGGAGCCCCTCTGCTGCATCGGCGCAGAGCGGAGTCATGGGCCGCTCATTCCATCGCCTTTCCAAGCTCTAGACACATATGTACAATACCGATAGGGTTCGCCCCACTGAATGGGTGGAGTGCGACAGGATGAAATCCCAATACAGGGCGATCGTCATCGGCGGCGGCGTGGTTGGAGCCTCGGTGCTCTATCACCTGGCGAAGTTCGGCTGGAACGACGTCGCGCTGATCGAACGCGAGGTACTGACAGCGGGATCGAGCTGGCATGCGGCCGGCGGGTTCCATGCGCTGAACGCCGATCCCAACATCGCCGCCCTGCAGGCCTACACGATCGACCTGCTCTCCGAAGTCGAGAAGGAATCGGGCCAGAGCATCGGCATGCACATGACCGGCGGCATCTCGGTCGCCTCGGCGCCGGAGCGCTGGGAATGGCTCAAGGCCTCCTACCGCATCTTCCAGACCATGGGCATCGACGATGTCCACCTGGTCGGTGTCGATGAGATCAAGCAGCGCTGCCCGATCCTCAACACCGACGGCATGCTGGGAGGCCTCTATGCCGCGCGCGAGGGCCATATCGATCCCTCGGGCGTCGTGCACGCCTATGCCAAGGCAGCCAGGCTGCGCGGCGCCGACATCATCGAGCACAACCGGGTGCTGGAGCTCAACCGCCGCGCCGATGGCGGTTGGGACGTGGTCACCGAGAAGGGCACGGTGATTGCCGAGCACGTCGTCAATGCCGGCGGACTGTGGGCCAAGCAGGTTGGCAGGATGGCCGGCATCGACCTGCCGGTATCGCCGATGGAGCACCATTATCTGGTCACCGAGGCGTTGCCCGAAATCCAGGTACTGGACAAGGAATTGCCGCTGATCGTCGATCTCGAAGGCTTCACCTACATGCGCCAGGAGCAGAAAGGCCTTCTGCTGGGTATCTATGAGGTCAACCACAAGCACTGGAACATGGACGGGGCGCCCTGGGACTACGGCATCGAATTGATCCAGGAAGACACCGACCGCATAGCCGACGAACTGGCGCTCGGCTTCAGCCGTTACCCCTGCCTGGAGACAGCTGGCATCAAACGCTGGGTGAACGGGGCCTTCACCTTCTCGCCGGATGGCAATCCGCTGGTCGGCCCGGTGCGCGGCGTGCCCAATTACTGGGTGGCGTGCGGCGTCATGGCCGGTTTCCTGCAAGGCGGCGGCGTCGGCAAGTCGCTGGCCGAATGGATGATCCATGGCGAGCCGGAAGCCGATGTCTACGGCATGGACATCGCCCGCTATGGCGACTTCGCCTCCAACCGCGAATACATCAGGCAGACCACCGGGCAGTTCTATTCGCGCCGCTTCGTCATGAGCTATCCCAACGAGCAGCTGCCGGCGGGACGGCCCTTGAAAACGGCCGGCGCGCATGACGCGATGGATGCCGCCGGCGCGCGCTGGGGCAATTCATGGGGCATGGAAGTGCCGCTCTATTTCGCGCAGCAAGGCTTCGTCGAGATACCGACGCTGAAGCGCTCCAACGCCTTCGACATTGTCGCACAGGAATGCCGCAAGGTGCGCGAAGGTGTCGGGCTGCTCGATATATCAGCCTTCTCGCGTTACGAAATCGCCGGGCCGCAGGCCGAAGCCTGGCTCGACCGGCTGCTCGCCTGTGCGCTGCCCAGGCCGGGTCGCGCAAAACTCGCGCCGATGCTGGGTGAAAACGGCAAGCTCAAGGGCGACCTCACCGTCTTCAACTGGGGCGATGGCTCCTGGTGGATCATGGGATCCTACTATTTGCGACAGTGGCATATGCGCTGGTTCGAGCAGCATATGAGCGACGGCGTCACCGTCCGAGACATTTCGGACGCCATTGTTGGTTTCTCGCTCGCCGGTCCCAATGCGCGAATGCTACTTGAGCGCCTCACACATCAGGACGTTTCGCACCAGGCGTTCGGCTTTCTCGCCTGCAGGACGTTCGATGTCGGACTGGTGCGGGCGAAGGTCGGACGACTGTCGGTCATCGGCGAACTCGGCTACGAGATTCATTGCCGGGCCAATGAGCACATGGGCCTGCGCCGCGCGCTACTTGCCGCAGGCAGCGATCTGGGAGTCACCGAATACGGCTTCAGCGCGGTCAATTCGCTGCGGCTCGAAAAGAGCTTTGGCATCTGGTCGCGCGAATTCACGCAGGACTATACGCCTGATGAGACCGGCATGGACCGCTGGGTCGCCTTCGACAAGGGCGATTTCATCGGCCGCGAGGCGGCCCTGAAAGAGCAGAAGGCTCCATCGAGGCGCACGCTGGTGACGCTCGAAATCGACGCGGCGGATGCCGATGCCAGCGGCTACGAGCCGGTCTGGAACAGAGGCAGGCTGGCCGGCTTCGTCACCTCCGGCGGCTATGGCCATACGGTCGGCAAGAGCCTCGCCATGGCGCTGGTCGAGCGCGAAGCGGCCGATATCGATACGCCGTTGACAACCCACATCGTCGGCGTCGAAAGAGATGCGCGCGTCATCGCTTCGTCGCCATATGATCCACTGGGCAAGGCGATGCGGGCATGACCGATCGAACCGATGACGTCGGTGCGAAAGACCATTCGATGATCCACATTTCTTTCCGAACATCAGGCCTGTCCGGCACGTCATGACCACACGCTATTCCGCCCTGTCGCTGTTCAAGGAGGGCCTGGCTGGCCAGACCGGCTGGCAACCGGCCTGGCGATCGCCCGAGCCGAAGCCGTCCTACGACGCCATCGTCATCGGCGGCGGCGGCCATGGGCTGGCGACGGCCTATTACCTGGCAAAGAATCACAACATCACCAGGGTGGCCGTGCTGGAAAAAGGCTGGATCGGCGGCGGCAACACAGGGCGCAACACCACTGTGGTACGCTCCAACTACTATTATCCCGAAAGTGTCGAACTCTACGGGCTGGCGCACCAGCTCTATGAGGGATTGTCGAAAGACCTGAACTACAACGTCATGCTGTCGCAGCGCGGCATGGTCAATCTGTGCCACTCGACTGCCGAGATGGAGATCGGGGCGCGCACCGTCAACGCCATGCAGATCAACGGCATCGATGCCGAGCTGTTTTCACCTGACGATGTGCGCCGGGTGGCGCCGATCTATAATTTCTCAGCCGATGCGCGCTTCCCGGTGTTCGGCGGCATCTGGCAAGGCAGGGCCGGTACGGCGCGCCATGACGCCGTCGCCTGGGGCTACGCGCGGGCGGCGAGCCGGCTCGGCGTCGATATCATCCAGAACTGCGAGATCACCGATTTCATCGTCGAGGGCGGCCGCTGCCGCGGCGTCCAGACTTCGCGGGGCGCGATCCGTGCCGAGCGTATCGGCATGGCGGTGGCCGGGCATTCCTCGGTGCTGGCGGCCAAGGCCGGCTTCCGGCTTCCGATCAATTCCTATGCGCTGCAAGCCTGCGTGTCCGAACCGGTCAAGCCGATCCTCGACACGGTGGTGCTGTCGCCCGGCTGCGGCGTCTATGTCAGCCAGTCGGACAAGGGCGAGATCGTCATCGGCGGCGGCCTCGACCGCATTCCTTCCTATGCGCAGCGCGGCAATTTGCCGACGCTGGAGGCGGTGATTGCCGGCGTGCTGGAGATGTTCCCGATCTTTGGCCAGCTCAAGCTGATGCGGCAATGGGCAGGTATCGTCGACGTGGTGCCGGATTCCTCGCCGATCATCGGCGAATCGCCGCTGCCCGGCCTGTTCCTCAATTGCGGCTGGGGCACGGGCGGCTTCAAGGCCATTCCCGCCGGTGGCACGCTGCTGGCGCAATTGCTAGCGTCAGGCAAACACAACGACATCAGCCGCCCCTTCGATCTCGATCGCTTCGCCACCGGCCGGCTGATCGACGAAGCGGCCGGCTCCGGCATCGCGCATTAGAGGTTTGCCATGCAGCTCTTTCCTTGCCCATTCTGCGGCCCGCGCGACGAAACCGAATTCCACTATGGCGGCGATGCCGGCAATGTCAGGCCGGATGGCATCGACGTGCCGACCGATCGCTGGGCTGGCTACCTCTATCTGCGCGGCAACCCGAAAGGCACGGCGCGCGAGATCTGGGTCCACATGATTTGCGGCGAGTTCTTCGTCATGGAGCGGGACACCGTCACCCACAAGGTGCTGTCTTCGGCCGCTCTCGACGGGGAGCATGCCGCGTGACCGCCTCACGTCTTGCCACCGGCGGCAGCGCCATCGACCGCTCGCGCCCGATCCGCTTCAGCTTCGACGGAACCATCGTGCAGGGCTTTGCCGGCGACACCATCGCCTCGGCGCTGCTGGCGGGTGACGTCGCGGTCGTCGGCCGCAGCTTCAAATACCACCGGCCGCGCGGCACATGGGGCGCCGGCGTCGAGGAGCCCAACGCGCTGGTCGATATCGGCGGCTCGCGGGCGACGCCCAACACGCGCGCCACGACCGAGCCGGCGCGCGACGGACTGGTGGCGAAAAGCGTCAACGCCACGCCCAGCGCACTGGCCGACCGCAACGCCTTCCTGGACCGTTTTGCGCGCTTCATCCCGGCCGCGTTCTACTACAAGACCTTCATGTGGCCGGACTGGCACAGGTTCGAGCCGCGCATCCGCGCCATGGCGGGGCTGGGCACGGTCGATGCCGACTGGACCTCGCCCGGCATGGCCGACCAGATCAACCATCATTGCGACGTGCTGGTGGTGGGCGCGGGACCGGCAGGGCTGGCGGCGGCAAGACTGGCGGCCGGCGCTGGTCTGACCGTCACACTGGTCGACGACCAGCAGAGTCCCGGCGGATCGCTTGGCTATCGTGCCGGTGAGATCGATGGCAAGCCGGCGGCCGTATGGGTCAAGGAGACGATTGCCGAGCTTGCCGCTGGCGGTCACCTCATCCTGCCTTCGACCACCGCCTTAGGCATTTACGACCACAATCTGGTCGGGCTGAACCAGCGTCATTTCGACGGCCGGCCGGATATGCTGTGGCGGGTCAGGCCGCGCCAGATCGTGCTGGCGACCGGCGCCATCGAACGGCCGCTGCCTTTCGCCAACAACGATCTGCCGGGCATCATGTCGGCGGATGCGGCGTTCGCCTATCTGAGGCGCCACGCTGTGCTGGTCGGCCGCCGCATCATCGTCGCCACCAACAATGACAGCGCCTATGAGGTGGCGGGGGCGCTTGCCGAGGCCGGCGCCGAAGTCAGGCTTGTCGACATCCGGCGCAACGGCACGCCTGCCGCGCCGGCCAATGCCCGGTTGATCAA
>NZ_RZTF01000013.1:0-11348 GCF_004023175.1 Mesorhizobium sp. M7A.F.Ca.MR.362.00.0.0 | reverse complement strand
GCGTTCTCTCGCATCCGCCAGCGGCAAGCTGCGCGTCGACGGCGTGACGCTCGACGACGGCACGAGGTTCGATGCCGATTGCGTCCTGGTCTCCGGCGGGTGGACGCCGACCATCCATCTCTTCGGCCAGGCCAAGGGCAAGCTCGCCTGGAGCGATGCGCGCGCCGCCTTCCTGCCAGGCGATCCGGTCGACGGCATCGCCGTGATCGGCGCCGCAGCCGGCGCGGTCTCCTTGTCGGAGGTGTTTGCTGGCGCCGGCCCCGCCTTTGCACCCCTCGGCCAGACGAGGGCTCCCCTACCGCGCAGCACCGGACCGGAGGCGACGGGAGGCATTCTCCCGGCATGGCCGATTCCGGGCTCGAAAGGCCGTATCTGGATCGATTACCAGAACGACGTGACGGTGAAGGACGTCGAACTGGCAGCGCGCGAAAACTTCGTCTCGGTCGAACATCTGAAGCGCTACACCACGCTCGGCATGGCGACCGACCAGGGCAAGACCTCCAACCTGCCCGGGCTGGCGCTGATGGCCGGGATCACCGGCCGCACGGTGCCGGAGGTCGGCACCACCACCTATCGGCCGCCATTCACGCCGGTGCCGCTGGCAAGCTTTGCCGGTGCGCGCGTCGGCGAATTGATGGCGCCGGTGCGCCGGCTGCCCCTAGAGAATGTGCACCGCGCCAATGGCGCTGTCTTCCAGGAATATGGCGGCTGGCTGCGCCCGGCCCACTATGGCGGCTACGCGGACGCGGAGCGTTCGATCGCGGACGAGGCGCTACGCGCCCGTCGGTCGGTCGCGCTGTTCGACGGCTCGACGCTCGGCAAGATCGAAGTGATCGGACCGCAGGCGGCGGCGTTCGTCGATTTCCTCTACTACAACACCATGTCGACGCTGAAGCCGGGCCGCTGCCGCTATGGCTTCATGCTGTCGGAGAACGGCGTGATCTTCGACGACGGGGTTCTGGTCCGGCTGGACGAGCATCGCTTCGTCGTCTCGTGCTCGTCCTCGCATGTCGCTGTCGTTCACGCCCGGCTGGAGGAATGGCGCCAGGACCGCTTCGGACGCGGCGCCGTCTACATCCACAACGCCACATCGGACATGGCGACGCTGACCGTCTCGGGGCCAAACTCCCGAAAACTGCTCGAAGCGCTTGGCCTCGGTCTTTCGCTCGGCGATGCCGACCTGCCGCATATGGCGATCGCTCATGGAAGCTATGCAGGCGACGAGGTCCGCATTACCCGCGTCAGCTTCACCGGCGACAGGAGCTATGAGATTTCGATCCGGGCCGATCGCGCCGAACCGTTATGGGCGCATCTGCGCAAGGCCGGCCAGGCCTTCGATGCCGTCGCTATTGGTCTCGAGGCGCTGATGATCCTGCGGGCCGAGAAGGGCTTCATCGTCATCGGTAAGGACACTGACGGCACCACGCTGCCGCATGATCTCGGCGTCGACGGCCCGCGCGTCAAGCGCCAGACCGAGTTCGTAGGCCGCCGCTCGCTGTTCACAGAGGAGGCCTCGCGTGACAACCGCATGCAGCTTGTCGGACTAGCGGTGCCGCAAGGCGAAGCGCCGCTGCCGACCGGCGCGCATGGCATCAAACGGATCGACGGCAGATTGCGCAGCCAAGGCTTTGTCACCTCGAGCTACCAAAGCCCGACGCTCGGTCGCCCGGTTGCGCTTGGGCTGATCGAGCGCGGCGCGACGCGGCACGGCGAGACGATCGACATCCAGCATCTCGGCAAGATCAGCAAGGCGACGATTACCGCCCCTTGCGCCTTCGACCCGGCAGGAGAGCGGCTGCATGCGTGATCTCGCGGAAAAATGGTCCGTTGCACCGGACTGGCAGGGCGCGGTCATCGCCACGCCGGGCCTTGCGGTACGAACAGTCTTCGGCCTCAACCAGTTGCTGGTCAGCGGCGACCTCGACGCGTGGGCACGGGCTTCCAGCATCGGCGGGACTGGCGTGGGTGCCTTTGGTATCGCACAGGGCGACCGCTACGCGGCGCGGCTGGCGCGCGACCGGCAGCTTGTCGTCTCGAACAGCCCGCTTGCCATCGCCATGGGCTGGCACGCGGAAGGGTTCGCTGTGACGGCGATCAGCGCCGGCTTGCAGGTGTTCGAAGTCAAGGGCATGGCGCTCGACGCTTTCATCGCGCGTGGAACGACGCTCGATCCCGCGAAGCCAAGTGCCAGTGCAGCACTTTCCTTCGCCGGCATCAGCGCCGTCGTCTATCGTCTTGACGGCAAGCTGCGCATCCATGTCGACCGTGGCCTTGCCACTTATCTCTGGACATGGATGGAAACGGCCGCCGGCAACATCGCGACCGGATCAGCCGACTAACCGGCGACACGTCAGAGCGTGAACGACCAAAACAGGCAGGCCAGCGTCGCGGCGGCAAAGACCACGAAGAACAGGCTGCGCAGCAGCACATTGCGGCGCAGCTCGTTCATGACGAAGTGACAACCGACGATCGCCGCGGCAAACAGGAACCGCCAGTTCAGCAGCGCCCACACGGCGCTGCCCTGCCCGAACGCCCATCTGGCGACCAGACAGCCGACGATGGTCGCAAACAGCGCGATCACGGTCCAGAAAAGGGCGTCGGCGGCATGGGTCAGGACGATGCCGGCCGCCCTGATCGGCAGGATCATCATCAGCATCGCGCTGAAGAAATAGACAGCGGCAATCGGGATGAACACGCCGGCGTCGGCAATGCCGTCAAGGCGCCTGACGCCGATCGCGCCATAGGGATAGCCGTGCCTGGCCACAGCCAGGCTCAACGCCATGAGCAAGGCGGTCAGCACGGCGACCAGTGCGAAGGATGTGAGGACTTTGCTCATGACGTTCCTGTCCCAGACGAATCAGACAGGAACGTTTTTAGCGGGCGGTCGTAAATTGCGGGTAAGCGAGGGCGCTGCCCTCGCCTGTTTCGATCGCAATCTGGTGACAAAGCCTATTCGGCGGCGATCCTGCCGGCCGAGCGGTTGGCCAGCACGAAGCCGACCTCGTCAACCGCCTGCGCCGCACGCTTCAGGATCGCCTCGGAGCGCAGTACGCCGTCGGTGAAATCCTTGTCGGTGGCGTAGACGGCGGTCGGGAGGGCAAAGGCCTCGAAGAAGCCGAACAGCGGCCGCAGCTGATGTTCGACGATCAGCGCATGGCGCTCGCCACCTCCGGTCGCGGTCAACACGATGGGCTTTCCCCGCAATGCCGCCGGATCGATCAGGTCGAAGAAGTGCTTGAAAAGGCCGGTATAGCTGCCCTTGTAGGTCGGCGAGCCCACGACAAGCACGTCGGCGGCGAGGATTTGTTCCAGGATCGCGCGCGCCTGGCCGTCGAGATCGCGGGCCCATTTCGCCGTTCCCAGCGACGGACCGAGGTCCTCGATATCATAGGTGCTCGCCGACAGGCCGTGGCTGGCGGCGATGTCCCTGGTGACCAGGTCGACGAAGGCGCGCGTCTTTGACGGCCGGGTGATGTTGCCGGAAAAGCCGACGACTGTTGGATTTGACATGGCAGTGGGCCTCTTGGATGGTCGAAGGTTTGACGTGGCGGGCCGTCCCGCCCGCCGGTGGGAGATCAGCTCCAGGCGTGCAGCGGCGGATTTTCGCCGTTGAGGAAATATTTGCCGAGGATCGAATATTTCCAGCGCACCGGATCGTGCAGCGTGTGCGTGCGGGCATTGCGCCAATGCCGGTCGAGATTGTGTTCGGCCAGCGTCGAGCGGGTTCCCGCAAGTTCGAACAGCCTGTTGGTCGCGGCTATGGCGATCTCGGTCGACAGGATTTTTGCCTCGGCGGTGACGATCTGGGCGTGCGCCACCGTGTCGGCGGTCGGATCGATCACTGCCCGGTCGATCGCATGACCGGCCTTTTCGAGCAGCGCCTGCGCCGCGTGCAGGCGCAGCGTCAGGTCGCCAATGGCCTGAATGGTGTAAGGATCGTCCCAGGCGTTGTCGACGCCGCTGTCGATCCAGGCGCGGCTTTTGGTCCTGACGAAATTGACGGTCTCGTCGATCGCCGCCTGGGCGATGCCGGTGTCGACCGCCACCTGGATGATCTGGAAGATGGCGCCGTCGGCGGTCGGCCTGTCGTAGCCCTTGTAGCCGGGTACCAGATGGGTCTTCGGCACCTTGACGTTGTCGATGATAACGGTGCCGGACAGCGTCGTGCGCTGGCCGAAGCTCGACCAGTCGTCGATGACCGTCAGCCCGGGTGCGGCACGGTCGGCGATCGCATACCAGGCGCGGCCCTCGTCATCGAGCGCCACGATCGGCACGAGATGGGCAAGCAGCGCGCCGGACGAATAGAATTTGCGGCCGTTGACAACCACATGATCGCCGGCATCGGTGAAGCGGGTCTCAAAATCGGCGGCGCGCTTGGAGCCGAACTCGGAAAAGGCGTTGCCGAACCGCGTGCCTTTCAGCGCTTCGGCAAACAGCAGCTTCTGCTGGTCCGCGTCGGACACGGTGCGAATGGCGGCGACAACACCGAGATGGTTCTGGGCAACCTGGCCGATCGAGGAATCCGCCGCCGAGATGATCTCGATTACCTTCGCCAACGTCGCATAGGACACCTCCGGCCCACCGAATGCCTTGGGTACATTGATCGACCACAGGCCGCTTTGCGAAAAGGCATCGAGTTCGGCGACCGGCCAGATCCGCTCGCGGTCGCGCTGGGAGGAGTCCTTGACGAATTCGGCGGCGAGTGCGTGGGCAATCGCAATCGCCTCGGCATCATCCTTGATGATGTGCGCTGGGGCGGTCGGCCTTGCGACTGGCGGCACGGCGGCGGAAGCCTTGTCGGTTTTGACGGTCGAAACGGTCATTTCACTGCTCCTTGGGATTTTGGCTCAGGCAACGGCGTGGAGATGGGCGGGCCTGGTGGCGGGTGACACCTGTTGCCCGGGGGTTGATTGACCGAGATAGAAGGCTCTGATGTCCTCGCGCTGGCGAAGTTCGACGGCAGCGCCGGCGAGAACGGAAACGCCGTTTTCGAGCACAGTGGCGTGGTCGGCGTATCTGAGCGCGACCGCCGAGTTCTGCTCGGCAACCAGGATCGACAGGCCGGTCTCGCGGTTGAGTTTTTTCAAGCTCTGGAAGATGTCCTGGACGATGAGCGGCGCGAGCCCCATCGACGGTTCGTCGAGAACCAGCAAACGCGGTCGCGACATCAGCGCCCGGCCGATGGCGGTCATCTGTTGTTCACCGCCGGAGGTCAGGCCGGACAATGTCCGGCGCTTTTCCCGAAGCCTCGGGAAATAGCCGTAGATCCGTTCGAGATCCCCGTTGATCTCGGCGCGGCTCCCGCTGCGGCCGATGCCGCCGGCGATCAGATTCTCCTCGACGGTGAGGCTTTTGAAGCAGTGGCGGCCTTCCAGCACCTGGACCAGCCCGGCGCGCACCAGATCACCCGGTTTGCGGCGCGAGACATCGGACCCTTCATAGCGGATGGTGCCGGCATTGACCTGGCCACGTTCCGCCGGCAGCAGGTTGGAGACGGCCTTCAGCGTCGTGGTCTTGCCGGCGCCATTGGCACCGAGCAGCGCCAGTATTTCGCCGCGCCTGAGCTCAAAACTGACGCCATGCAGCGCCGTGATGGCGTGGTTGTAGGTGGCATGGACCGCGTCCATGGCAAGAATGACGTCATCGTTCGGCATAGGCTGTTCTTTCACGGTTCGGAAACCGAAAGAGGCCGGGGCGCCACGGAAACTTGGTCCGCGACGCCCGGCACTGACTGATCAGTTGGTGGTCACAGCATTGGCATCGTCGGAGGTGCGCAGCTTGATGCCCTTCTCGGCGGCGTAGGCCTCGGCGGACTTCTCGATGATCGGCCTCAGCAACGCCCAGTCCGGCGTGATCCAGTCGGAGACGACGTTCCACTTCTTGCCGTCCCACTGCTGGAAGGTCACGTAGCCTTCGCCTTCATGATTGTCCCAGCTGACGTTGATCGAATGGAACAGATCCTTGGCGCCAAGCGCCTCGACCTTGGCCGGATCAAGCTTGAGATGCTCGAAGCCCCAGCGGACCTCATCGCCGGTCAGCGTGCGGTGACCGAACTTCTCCTGCGCGACCCGGATCGCCTCGACATTGAGGATGCCGTTGACGATGCCGAGATTGTGGTAGACCGAGCCGATGCGCGCCTTGTCTTCAAGGTTACCCTTGCCGGCGCCATAGACCGTCTTCACGATCTCCTGCACCACCGGGTAGGAGTTGCCGGAAGCCTGCGTGGTGATGGCGGTGTAGCCCTTGGCGGCGTCGCCGGCGGGGATCACGTCCTCTTCGGAATTCGACCAGACATTGCCGACGATATGGTCGACGGGGAAGCCGACCTTGACCGCCGTCTTCAGCGCCACCGGGTTCATCACGCCCCAGCCGCGCAGGACGACGAAATCCGGCTTGGCGCGGCGGATGGTCAGCCACTGCGACTGCTGCTCGTTGCCGGGATGCGGCACCTCGATCTGCTGCACGGTGAAGCCGTATTTCTGCGCCAGCAATTCATAGATCGGGATGGTTTCCTTGCCGTAGGGCGACCCATGATAGAGCACGACGATCTTCTTGCCCTTGAGCTTGTCGATGCCGCCTTCCTTGGAGGCGATGTAGTTCACGATGCCCGAGGTTTCGCTGTAAGGATTGAGCAGCAGCGGGAACACGTAAGGGAAGACACGCCCGTCGGTGGAGTCGGTGCGGCCGTGGTTGACCGTGATCAACGGCACCTTGTCGGCGGTGATGCGATCGATCATGGCATAGGCGATGCCGACCGAGAGCGGGTTCCAGGCGGCGGCACCGGCATGGCTCTTCTGCCGCTCATAGCATTCGACACCGCGCTCGACCTCATACTGGGTCTCGCATTCGTCCCAGGTCAGCTTGACGCCGTTGACGCCGCCGTCACGGATGTTGATGAGGTTGAGATAGTCGATGAAGCCGCCGAAGAAGCCGGTGCCGCCGGCCGCGTAAGGCCCGACGCGATAGCTCTGCAGCGGGAAATATTGTTCGTCGGCGTGCGCGGCCGGCAAGGCCACCGACACGATCATCGCCGCAGACAGCGCCGCCGCCTTGATTGTGCTGAGGAAAGTCATGGTCGAGATACTCCCGGTATGGGCCGTCTTGGGTTCGGCCCCTTGTTCATTTTCGGATTGGATTCATTTTCAATGCATCAGCTCAAGTCGACTGCCAGGCGAACAGGAGCCGTCTTCGGACCCTGTCCCACAGCGCCACCAGCCCGTCGGGTTCAAGGATCAGAAACAGGATGATGAGCGCGCCCAGCACGATGCGCTGGCTCATGTCGAGCACGCCCGAGTCGAAGAGATCGCCAAGCAGGAAGCCGCCGAGGCGCGACAGAGCGAGTGGAAAGACCACGATGAGGGCGGCGCCGAAGAAGGCGCCGCGGATCGAAGCCAGACCACCGATGATGATGATGAACAGGATCTGGAACGACCGGTCGAGATCGAAGCCGTCCGGCTCGACGGTTCTGAGATAGGCGAAGGCCCAGATGACGCCGGCAACGCCAATGATGAAGGACGAGATGGCGAAGGCCAGAAGCTTGGTCTTCAGCACCGGAATGCCGATGATGCGGGCGGCGGTTTCATTGTCGCGGATGGCGATGAAGTTGCGCCCGGTCTGCGACGAGACCAGCCTATAGGCAAGGAAGGTCAGCACCGTGACGATGGTCAGCGCGAACAAATAGCGGCCGATGGCGCCGTCGAGCGCGAAACCTGAAATCGACAGTCTCGGCGCGTCGATGACGCCGGACGCCGAGTTGTTGGAAAACCAGCTGAACTTGGTCAACGCCCATTGCACGAAGAACTGCGCGGCAAGGGTCGAAACCGCGAGATAAAAACCCTTCAGGCGCAGGCTCGGCAGGCCGAAAACGACGCCTATCGCGGCCGCCACTATGCCGGCCAGGAAGATGCTGCCGGCCAGCGGCAGGCCTTCGACACGCAGGTTGAAATTATAGGCGGCAAAGGCGCCGGCCGCCATGAAAGCAGCACTGCCAAGCGACACCTGGCCGGCATAGCCGGTCAGGATGTTCAAGCCCACGCCGGCAAGGCTGAGCGCCAGGAAAGGCAGCAGGATGGCCTCGAACAGATAGCTTGAGCCGATCAGCGGCACGACGCCGTAAGCGAAAGCGAGCAAAAGCACGGGCACGACCCATTTCGGCAGCACCGGCGCGGCGGCGAAATCGCTTGTTATCGCGGTCATCGTTCAGATCCTCTCGACAAGCTTCTGACCGAACAGGCCGGAAGGGCGGATCAGCAGGAAGACGAGCGCGACGACATAGGCAAACCAGCTCTCTATGCCGCCGCCGAAATAGTCGCCGATATAGACTTCGGCGAGCTTCTCGCTGGCGCCGATCAAGAGGCCGCCGACGATGGCGCCGAGGATGGAATCGAAACCGCCGAGCACCAGCACCGGCAGCGCCTTGAGCACCACCAGCGACAGCGAGAACTGCACGCCCAGGCGTGCGCCCCACAGCAGTCCGGCCACCAGCGCGACGAGGCCGGCGGCGGCCCATACAGTGGCCCAGATCAGGGGTAGCCTGAGGCCGACCGCGAGTGCCGCGAACTGATCGTCGGCGACCGCGCGGAAGGAGAGGCCGATGCGGGTGTAGCGGAAGAACAGCGACAGCAAGAGGACCATGCCGGCAGCGACCACGGCCGCGAAGATGTCGAACTGGCTGATCAGCACGCCGCCGATTTCCAGCGGCACGTCCTCGATGCCGAGATCGAGGCCGTGAACCTGCGTGCCCCAGATCAGTTGGGCAGCGCCTTCGATGATGTAGGACAGGCCAAGCGTCGCCATGAACAGGGTGATCGGCGGCTTGTTGGTCAGTGGCCTGAGCACCGTGCGCTCGATGGCGATGCCGATCGCCACCATGATGGCGAAGGTGACCACCAGCGCCAGCGCGAAGGGAATGCCGCGCTCGGAAAGGCTGACGAAGGTGAGTGCCGCAAACAGCAGCATCGCGCCTTGCGCGAAATTGAGCACGCCCGAGGTCTTGTAGATGAGCACGAAGCCGATCGCGACAAGCGAATACATGACGCCTGAGAGCAGGCCTCCGACGAGCACTTCGATGAAGAACTGGTAGTCGAAACCGGCGATCATATGCCTGCCCCGTCTTCATTGTCCGAGGCGACGCCGAGATAGGCATCGATGACGCGCTGGTCGTTCCTGACCTCATCGGGCGTGGCGTCGGCGATCTTGCGGCCGTAGTCGAGAACGGCGATGCGATCGGACAGACCCATGACAACACCGACATCGTGCTCGATCAACACCACGGTGGTGGCGAAACGATCGCGCGCGGCACGGACGAAAGCCGCCATCTCGCTCTTTTCGCTCGCTGTCATGCCGGCCATCGGCTCGTCGAGCAAAAGCAGGCGCGGCTCGGCCACCAGAGCGCGGGCCAATTCGACACGCTTCTGCAGCCCATAAGGCAAGGTGCCGACAAGACGGTCGCGAATGGCGGTGAGATGGAGGAATTCGAGGACCTGTTCGGCACGGCTGCGTGAATCGCGCTGCTCGCCACGCGAGCGGCCGATGCCGAGCACCTGGCCGGCAAAGTTGGAGCGAACCTTGTAGGCAAGGCCAGAGGCTACATTGTCGAGGACGCTGAGGCCCTTGAACAGTGCAAGGTTCTGGAAGGTTCTGGCGACGCCGAGATGGGCCAGCCGCTGCGTCGGGACCTGGGCATAGAAGGTACCGTCGAGCTGGACATGGCCACGATCCGGCCTGTAGACGCCGCTGATGACGTTGATCAGCGAGCTCTTGCCGGCGCCGTTAGGGCCGATGATGGCACGGATTTCGCCTGGTAGAACCGACAGGTCGACGTCGGCCAGTGCGACGACGCCGCCAAACGACAGGCTGATGCCCTGAAGCGAAAGCAATGCTGAGGCAGCGCCGGCAACGGCCCCTGCCGGCTTGGCGACATCTTCGAACGACTGCTCCGGCCGTGGGCTTGACGGCAGGCCGCGCGCAAAGACCTCCGGTGCATAGGCGGAAGCCTCCATCACTCCGAGCGTATAAGTGGGCAGAGGCATTCCAATTGTCCTCGATTGCTTCAGCACGCGCGCAAATCCTCATTGCTGCTCGATGGCTCGAGCGCGCCGGGTAGCTTTCATGCGTGTGCTGGCCGGAATCTCTCCGGCCAACCTGTGCGGGTGACTATTCCGCCGCCAGCGACGCCGCTCCCTCGGCGTCTTCCAATTCGCGAACGAGCGGGATGACATGCTTGCCGAAATACTCGACCTCTTCCTGGAAGTGCAGGAAACCGAGCAGGATGAGATCCGCACCCGCGCGCTTCAGGCCGACGACGCGTTGAGCAACCTGCCTGGGAGTGCCGATCAGGTTGGAGCGGAAGCCGTCATTGTACTGGACCAGGTCGTCGAAGGACGATTTCGCCCAATTGCCCTCACCTTCCGGCGAGGCCTTACCGGCGTTCTTGACCTCATGGCCGAAAGCATTGACCGCGTCGGGATTGGCCTTGGCGATGATTTCGGCGAGCACTGCCCTCGCCTCGTCCTCGGTCTCGCGAACGACGGCGAAAGCGTTGACGCCGACCTTGACGGAATGGTTGTTGGCCTTCGCCTTGGCCCTGAGGTCGTCGACCTGCTTGGCGATTTCGGCCGGCGTGTTGCCGTTGGTGAAGTACCAGTCCGAAACCCGTGATGCCATGTCGCGTGCGGCGCGCGACGAGCCACCCTGGAAGATTTCGGGCAGCGGCCGCGGCGGCTTCGGCTTCAGCGAGTACTCATTGAAGCGATAGAAATCACCACGGAAGGTGAAGCTGTCTTCGGTCCATATCCCGCGCAGCGCACGGATGAATTCCTCCGAGCGGCGGTAGCGCTCGTCATGATCGAGCCAATGCTCGCCGATGGCGTGGAACTCGCCACGGAACCAGCCGGAGACGAGGTTGATCGCGACGCGGCCGTTGGTCAGGTAGCTGATGGTGGCGATCTGCTTTGCCGCCAGCGCCGGGTTCCAAGGTCCCGGCAGGATCGCCGCGATGACCTTGAGCGTTGTGGTCGCAGCCAGCAGATCGTGGCTGAACGCCACAGATTCATGCTGTTCGTCGGCGCCGTAGCCGGCGGTGAAACGGATCTGGCTGAGCGCATAGTCGAAGCCGGACTTCTCGGCGATCTGCGCCAGCTTGCGGTTATACTCGGCCGAATGGTTGGTGCGCTGCTCGATGTTGGAGATCACCAGGCCGCCCGAAACATTCGGCACCCAGTAGGCAAACTTGATCGCGTCGGTCTCTGCGTGTGCCATGAAATGTCTCCCATTCAGGCCGTGTCATTGATCGATCCGGCCGCAGCCGGACTTCGCCGATATTTATTATGTTTATAGAATATATATAC
>NZ_RZTF01000139.1:2665-14709 GCF_004023175.1 Mesorhizobium sp. M7A.F.Ca.MR.362.00.0.0 | reverse complement strand
GCGCAAGGAATCGGGCTTGCCATCGCCGAAGCCTGTTTGGCCGAAGGCGCAAAACTGTTCCTGGTCGACCGCGATGCCGCACTGCTGGACAAGGCAGTCGCCGGCCTTGCCGCACCGCAAGGCCATGTCGGACATGTTGCGGCCGACATAAGCGACAGCGCCGGGATTGCGGCTGCCGTCAGCCAAGCGGCTGCCGAGATCGGCCCGATCAACGCGCTGATCAACAATGCCGGGGTCAATGTGTTCTCGACGCCGCTCGAGGCGACCGAGGAAGAGTGGAACCGCAACTTCGACGTCAACGTCAAGGGAGCCTGGAACTGCAGCAAGGCGGTGCTGCCGGGCATGATCGCGAGCGGCGGCGGCGCCATCCTCAACATCGCCTCGACGCACAGCTTCACCATCATCCCGCATACCTTCCCCTATCCGGTCGCCAAGCACGCGCTGCTCGGCCTGACCAAATCGCTGGCACTCGAATATGCGGCGCAAGGCGTGCGCGTGAACGCGCTGGCGCCGGGCTATGTCGAGACGCAGAAGGCGATCGATTACTGGAACAGCTTTGCCGACCCGGCCACAGCACGCGCCAACACCATGGCACTGCACCCCGGCGGCCGCATCGCCACGGCGCACGAGATCGCGCTTGCCGCGGTGTTCATGATTTCCGACGAGTGCCCGTTCATGAACGCGGCCACGCTCGTCGTCGACGGTGGACTGAGCCAGCTCCAGCATCCCGCCTGAACGCCGGAAAGACCATGACCAAGAGACGATCGCAGCACTGGTTCAGCGGGCTGGGCAAGGATGCCTTCATCCACCGCAGCTGGATGAAGAACAACGGCCTGCCCGATGATGCCTTCGACGGCCGTCCGGTGATCGGCATCTGCAACACATTCTCCGAATTCACGCCTTGCCACGTGCATTTCCGTGCTCTGATCGAGCACATCAAGGCCGGCGTGCTGGAAGCTGGCGGCCTGCCGCTCGAATTCCCGGTCTTCTCTTGCGGCGAGTCCAATCTGCGGCCGACGGCGATGCTGTTTCGCAACCTCGCCTCGATGGATGTCGAGGAGGCGATCCGCGGCAATCCGATGGATGGCGTCGTGCTGATGGCCGGCTGCGACAAGACCACGCCGTCGCTGGTCATGGGCGCGGCCTCCTGCGACCTGCCGTCGATCGTCATTTCCGGCGGGCCGATGCTCAATGGCCGCTTTCAGGGCCGGGAGATCGGTTCCGGCACCGATGTGTGGAAATTCTCCGAGGATGTCCGCGCCGGCGTGATGAGCGAGCAGGATTTCGCCGATGCCGAGAGCGCCATGTCGCGCTCGCCCGGACATTGCATGACCATGGGCACCGCCTCGACCATGGCTTCGATGGTCGAGGCGCTCGGCCTGGCGCTGCCGGGCAACGCCGCCTATCCGGCGGTCGATGCGCGCCGCAGCCGCATCGCCCGCATGACGGGGCGGCGCATCGTCGAGATGGTCAATGAGGATCTGCGCCCGTCGGCTATCCTCACCAGACAAGCCTTCGCCAACGCGATCCGCATCAATGGCGCGATCGGCGGCTCGACCAATGCGGTCGTGCATCTCCTGGCAATCGCCGGCCGCGTCGGCACCGAGCTGACGCTGGACGATTGGGACAGATATGGCCGCGATGTGCCGACCATCCTCGACCTGATGCCGTCCGGCCGTTTCCTGATGGAGGATTTCTGTTACGCCGGTGGCATTCCGGCCGTCATGAAGGAGATGGCCGGTCTGCTTGATCTCGACGCGCTGACCGTCACCGGCAAGACCGTGCGCGACAACATCAGTGATGCCCAAAACTACAATCCGGAGGTGATCCGCCCGCGCGACAAAGCGCTCACGCCGCAGGGCGGCATTGCGGTGCTGCGCGGCAATCTGGCGCCCGACGGTGCGATCATCAAGCCGTCCGCCGCCTCGCCAGCGCTGATGAAGCATCGCGGCCGCGCCGTCGTCTTCGAGGACATCGACGATTACAAGGCGCGCGTCGACGATCCCTTGCTGGATATCGACGAAACGTCGATCATGGTGCTGAAGAATTGCGGGCCGAAAGGCTATCCCGGCATGGCCGAAGTCGGCAACATGGCGCTGCCTCGGAAGCTGCTGAAACAAGGCGTGCGCGACATGATCCGCATCTCCGACGCCCGCATGTCCGGTACTGCCTTCGGCACTGTCGTTCTGCATGCCGCACCCGAAGCCGCTATCGGCGGCCCGTTGGCGCTGGTCAGGAGCGGCGACTTCATCGAGCTCGATGTCGAAGCGAGGAAGCTGCATCTCGACGTGTCGGAACAGGAGTTGGCGCGGCGTCGTGAATCCTGGCTACCGCCCGTCCCGGCGATGCGCGGCGGCTATCAAGGCCTCTACGTCGACCATGTCCTGCAGGCGGATCGTGGCGCCGACCTCGACTTTCTCGTCGGAAGCCGTGGCCACGCCATCCCGCGCGAAAGCCATTGAGGCCGACCAGCATGCCTAATTTCCGGCCTTTCGATTTCCACGGCATTAACGCCATTCTCTACGCGCTCTTTGACGTGAACGAACAGCTGGACCGCGCGGCGATGCGTCGGCAGGTCGAGATCTGCCTCGCGACCGGCGTGCACGGCATGGCGGCGCTCGGCCTGGCAACGGAAGTCGCCAAGCTGACCGAGGCCGAGCGTCGGACGATCATGGACTGGACGGCGGAAGACACCGCAGGAAAAGTGCCGCTCGCCTTCACCATCTTCGGTTCTTCTGTGGCTGAGCAGGTGGCGCAGGTTCGCCATGCCGAAAGCGTCGGAGCGGATTGGGTGATCCTGCAGCCGCCGCCAGCCGGATCCTATGGTGCGCCGGAATACATCAAGTTCTTCGGCCGCGTCGCCGAGGCGACCGACCTGCCGGTGGCGATCCAGAACGCGCCGGCCTTTTTCGGGCGCGGCCTGTCAT
Source organism: Mesorhizobium sp. M7A.F.Ca.MR.362.00.0.0 (assembly GCF_004023175.1). Taxonomy (NCBI): domain Bacteria; kingdom Pseudomonadati; phylum Pseudomonadota; class Alphaproteobacteria; order Hyphomicrobiales; family Phyllobacteriaceae; genus Mesorhizobium; species Mesorhizobium sp. M7A.F.Ca.MR.362.00.0.0. The sequence continues at coordinate 11,782 of NZ_RZTF01000139.1, read as the reverse complement.
CGGACGAAATCCGCGAACTCGTCACGCTTCATCCCAACATAAGGCTGATCAAGGGCGAAGGTCCGGTCACCGACATCGCCGGGCTGATCGAGCGCACCGAAGGCCGGATAGCGGTTTTCAACGGACGCGGCGGCCTGGAACTGATCGACAATTTCCGCATCGGTTGCCGCGGCATGATCCTGGCGCCGGATTGCATCGACTATGCCGTGCGCGCCTATCATGCGTTCCGCGCCGGAGACGAAGCCACGGCCGAGGCAGAATATGCAAGAATGTTGCCGGCAGCGGTCTTCGTCATGCAAGGCATCGAGAACCTGATCTGCTACGGCAAGCGGCTGTTCGGCGCCCGCGCCGGCATCCTGACCCACGACCGGGCTCCGGCGATGCGGCCCAACGAGACTGGCCTGGCGGTGGTGGCGCGTTTCGCGGCCGGCCTCGGTCGGTTGCCTGGCTGAACGGCATTGCGCGATCAGTAGGTAGTCCGTCCACCCGACAAATCGAATGTAGAGGCGGTTGTAAAACTGTTCTCCTTGGAGACGAGCCAGGCGACCATGGCGGCGGCCTCGTCGACCTCCAGCAGGCGGCCGCGCGGAATGCGCGAGCGCATATATTCGATGTGCTCCGGCGTCAGCTGTTCGAGGATGCGCGTCTGCGCCGTGGCCGGCGAGATGCAGTTCACCGCGATGTCGTACTGCGCCAGCTCCTTGCCGAGCGACTTGGTCAGGCCGATGACCGCCGCCTTCGAGGCCGAATAGGCTGATGCGTTCGGGTTGCCCTCCTTTCCGGCCACCGAGGCTATGTTGACGATGCGCCCGTAATTGCGCTCCTTCATTCCCGGAACCACGGCGCGGTTGACGTAGAACGTGCCGTTCACATTGACATCGATGACCTTCTTCCACGTCTCGATGTCGTAGACGTCGAGCGGGGCGGCCGGGCCGGCAATTCCGGCGGAATTGACCAGAATGGAAATCTTGCCGGCCAACTCTTCGGTCCTGGCGCGCGCCGCGTCCACCGACGCCCAATCGGCGACGTCCACGATCTCCGTCGTGGCGGCGTTGCCGAGTTCCTTCTTGGCGGTTTCGAGGCGGGCCTCATCGAGATCCCACAAGGTTACCGTCGCGCCGGAGGCGACGAAACGTCTGGCCATCGCAAAGCCGAGGCCCTGGGCGCCGCCGGTGACGACAGCGTGCTGGCCGTCAAGATCGATGCTGTTCATGTCGATCGGTTCTTTCCGTTTGAGATTTTTCGTGGGCGCCCGCCGGCCTGTGCAGGCGGGCGATATCGCTACATGGTTGCGCCAAGGCTCCATGGCACGAACTCGTTGTCGCCATAGCCGAGCGCTTCCGACCTGGTGCGCCCGCCGGAAGCGACGCGCAGGATCTCGGCGAAGATCTCCTCGCCCTTCTCGGCCAGCGAGACGCCGTCCAGTATGTCTCCGCAATTGATGTCCATGTCCTCGCGCATCTGCTCGAAGATGAAGCTGTTGGAGGCAAGCTTGATCGAGGGCGTCGGCTTGCAGCCGAAGGCCGAACCGCGGCCGGTGGTGAAGCACAATATGTTGGCGCCGCCGGCGACCTGCCCGGTGGCCGAGACCGGATCGTAGCCAGGCGTATCCATGAAGACGAGGCCGCGCTCGTTGATCGGCTCGGCATATTCCAGCACTGCGCGCAGATTGGTGGTGCCGCCCTTGGCGGAGGCGCCGAGCGATTTCTCCAGGATGGTCGTCAGCCCACCCAGCTTGTTGCCGGGCGAAGGGTTGTTGTTCATCTCCATGTCGTGCCTGGCGGTATAATCCTCCCACCAGCGGATGCGCTCGATCAGCTTTTCACCCACCGCGCGGCTCTCGGCGCGCGAGGCGAGAAGATGTTCGGCGCCATAGATTTCGGGCGTCTCCGAGAGCACGGCCGTGCCGCCTTGCCCGACAAGCAGGTCCACCGCAGCACCCAGTGCCGGATTGGCGCTGATGCCGGAGTAACCGTCCGATCCGCCGCATTGCAGTGCTAGCACCAGTTCGGAGGCTGGTTGCGGCGTCCTTTCGGCGGCGTTCACCGTAGGCAGCATGTCGACGATCGCCTTGACGCCGGCCTCGACTGTCTTTCGCGTGCCGCCGGTTTCCTGGATCGTCATCGTGCGGAAAATCGTGCTCTCCTCGATGTTGTACGACTGCATCCAGCGCGGAATCTGGAACGCTTCGCAGCCGAGCCCGACCATCAGCACGCCGCCGACATTGGGGTTCGTGGCGAAGCCCCATTGCGTGCGCTTCAGCAGGTCGTAAGCGGGACCCTTGGTGTCGATGCCGCAGCCAGTGCCGTGGACGAGTGCGATGATGCCGTCGATATTGGGATAGTCGCGCAGGATGCCAGACCGGTTGACCTCGTCGGTGATGAACCGGGCGACGCTGGCAGAGCAATTCACCGACGTCAGGACGGCGATGAAGTTGCGCGTGCCGACCTTGCCGCTCGGCCGGCGGTAACCCATGAAGGTGGCCCGCTCGGCCTCGGCAACGATCTCGGTTTGCCTGGTATTGGTGCCGAAGACGTAGTCGCGTTCGAAATTGCGCAGATACACATTGTGCTCGTGAACCCAGTCGCCGGCGACGATGGGTTCCCGCGCAAAGCCCATGGTCTGGCCGTATTTCACGATCGGGTCGTCCGAGCCGATGTCGCGCAGGGCCATCTTATGCCCGCGCGGTATGCGCGCCTTCGCTGCCACGTCCCCGGCTTTGTCGCCGATCTTCAACGGATCGACCGCCAGAAGAATGTTGTCGGTATCCGACAGCTTGATGAACCGTGCCATGACCCAAACTCTGAAAAAGCTCTCCCCGACAAGGAGCGTCGAGAGGCAAAAGTGATTTGGAATACTAATATAATAGAATGTCAGTGGTCAAGGTGCGGTTGCGAAAGGCCTGGACTGCAGGGCGTTGCGGCGGATCGGTCAGGTGAGTGGCGTGCGGCGCAGTTTGAGGGCGGCAAACGGCTGGATGAAACAACGGATCGCCGCCCGGCCGGGACACGGTCAGTCGAGATGGAAGACCTCTTCCATCGCCGCCCACCATTCGCCGTCGGCGCGCGTCGGCAGTGGCGTCTGCATGGGGTCGCACAGCTCCCACCATTTGCGCATCGCCGGCGACTCGCCCATTCGCGCCGCATCCTTGGCGAAGTCGCTGCCGTGATACTCCCAGCAGGCGAACAGAAGGTTCTCCGGTTCGCGCAGGAAGATCGAATAGTTGCGGATGTTGGCGCCGCTGATGACCTCGAGGACGTCGGGCCAGACGGCGGCGTGGACGCGCCTGTAGTCCGCGATCGCCTCTGCTTTCACGCCGATACAAAGTCCCATTCTTTGCATGCCGGTGGCTCGCAGGGCTTCAGTCGAGAAGGTCGGCGGCGACTTCGAGCGTGTTGCGGAACGACGTCTCGAGATGGTGTTCCATCGCTTGCGCCGCACCCTCGGCGTCGTGGCGCTTCAGCGCGTCGAAAATGGCCTCGTGCTGCTCGATCGTCTGTTCGCCATAGCCCGGCTTGGGGATGGCGAGATAGCGGCCGCGATCCATCTGTGCCTTTGAGATGTCGACGGCTCTCCAGATCATCGGCAGGCCGCAGATCTCGGCGATGGTGCGGTGAAAGACATCGTCGAGCTGTATCGCGGTGGCATATCTGCCTCGCGATATGGCAAGCCGGTGCGCCGCCATGTTGTCTTCCAGCAATTCGCTGGCGGCCGGTGTGAACTTGGCGGCCGCGCGTCGGGCGCTCTCCATCTCTAGTGCCCGCCGAATGACATAGGCTTCTTCCAGGTCGGCCCGGCTGATCGGAGCGACATAGGTGCCCGTTTGCGCCAGGATCTTGACCAGGCCCTCGTCGCTGATGCGCTTGACCGCTTCGCGAACGGGGGTGCGCGACACACCCAGGGCCTCCGCGATGGCGACCTCGTTGATGACCTCCCCCGGCTTCAACTGCCCGACGACGATCAGGTTGCGGATCTTGTGATAGATCTGATCGCGGAGCGGAAGAGCCCGATTGAGCGTCGAAGGATCCAGGTCCATTGCAAATCCGTGTCTTCGTTCACCAGAAATGGCCAGATAATACTAGAATGTCAATCGGAACGCATCCAATGGAAGCGGTCGGGTGTCGGTGGACACGATGTCCATAACGACCGCCGGAATCCAGCTTGCCAGAACTATTATATTAGTGCAATAGTCATCATCCGCGGTGAGAAATTCAACCGCAACCTAGAGCCTGGACTGAGCCGCGTGTTCAAAGCCCGGCGTTCAAGCCAGTTCGAAGAGGGGTCGAGCTGCGTTGAAGCAACTATTATACTAACATATCGATAGTCGATACCGAGGACGGCCAGCCGCCAGGAGGAACCTAGCCAGATATGACTGTCGCCGCCGATTGCGCCTTGGACATGCGAGGCATCAGCAAGACGTTCCCGGGCGTGAAGGCTCTGTCCAACGTCAATTTCGCCGTGAAATTCGGCACCGTTCATGCGGTCGTGGGTGAGAACGGCGCCGGCAAATCGACGCTCATGAAAGTGCTCAACGGGTCCTACGCACCCACCAGCGGCGCAATCAGGGTCGGCGGCGCCGAAGTGCGCATGCGCCGGCCCGCCGATGCCCAGGCGCTGGGCATCCGCATGGTGCATCAGGAAATCAATCTGGTCCCCGACCTGAGCGTCGCCGAAAACGTCTATCTCGGCCGCATGCCGGGCAAGTGGACGTTTCTGCGCAAGGGCGAGATGATCCGGGCTGCAGCCGCCGTCCTCGATGAGCTCGGAGCGACCATCAACCCGCGTGAACGGCTCGGCAACCTGTCGATCAGCCAGCAGCAGCTCGTCGAGATCGCCAAGGCCTACGCGGCGCAGCCCAGGATCATCGTCCTGGACGAACCGACATCCAGCCTCAGCGAGCATGAGACGGCGGCGTTGTTCCGGATCTTGCGCAAGATGCGCGATGACGGAATCGCCATCATCTATATCAGCCACCGACTGAAGGAGGTGCTCGAAATTGCCGACGAGGTGACTGTGCTGCGCGACGGATCAATGATCGAGACGCGGCCGATCGAAGGCATAAATGCCGCTCACATGATCAGGCTGATGGTCGGTCGCGAAGTCAGCAATGTCTTCCCGAAAAGCCCGGCCGAGATCGGCAAGTCGGTGCTGCGCGTCGAACGCATCAGCGACGGCGCGCGCTTCCGCGATGTCAGCTTCGATGTACGCGCCGGCGAGATACTGGGCTTGACCGGGCTGGTGGGCGCTGGCCGCACCGAGGTCGCCCGCGCGATCTTCGGCCTGTCGCGGCTTGTCGAAGGCACAGTCAGCGTCAACGGACGCGAGGTCTCGATCAACTCGCCATCCCAGGCGGTCAGGGCAGGCATTGCCTATGTTCCGGAAGATCGCAAGGGCGACGGCGTCGTGCCTGGAATGTCGATCCGGGAAAACATCAGCCTGCCCATACTGCGCCGCCTGAGCCGTTTCGGGCGCATCAGCCGCAGCGCCGATCACGCGCTTGCCGCGGACTCGGTCAAGCAGTTTTCGATTTCACCGCCCGACGGCGAACGGCGCATCAGCCTTCTGTCGGGCGGTAACCAGCAGAAGGCGGTCATCGCCAAATGGCTTGCCGCCAAGCCCCTGGTCTTGATCCTCGACGAGCCGACGCGGGGCGTCGACGTCGGCGCCAAGGCCGAGATCCACCACATCATCGGCCGACTCGTCGCAGGCGGCATGGCGGTGGTGATGATCTCCTCGGAACTGCCCGAAATCCTCGGCGTCTGCGACCGCGTGGTGGTGATGCGCGATGGACACGCCTCCGAGCCTCTCCTGCGCAGCGAATTGAGCGAGGAACGCATCATGGCGCTGGCCACCGGGGAGGAGATGGCGTGACCGAAGCTGCCATGGAGATCGGCGGTGTGAACCGCAACGACCGCTTTACGCGCGGCAGCAGGCTTGTCGGTGTCCTGTCGAAGGCGGGGCTGGCCTTCGCCATCCTCGCCGTGATGCTCTACGGCTCCTTCGTCAGCCCCGCCTTCTTCACATCAGGCAATTTGCTCAACGTCCTGACCTCGATGTCCATCGTCGGCATCGTCGTCGTCGGCATGACCTTCGTGCTCGTGGTCGGCGGCCTGGCCGACCTCTCGGTGCCGGCCACCATCGCCTGCGGCGCCATCCTGTCGCTCGGGCTGCAGCCAGTGATCGGGCCGCTGCCGGCCTTCGTCCTGGCCGTCGGCCTTGCCGGCCTCATAGGCCTGCTCAACGGCGTCTTGGTCGGCTATGTCGGCATCAACCCCATCATCGCCACGCTCGGCATCGGCACGATCGGACTGGGCATCGTCCAGGCGGCTGTCGGCGGGGTCATTGTCTATGGCAGCAATCCCGCCTCCGCCGAATTCGCCAAGGGCCGGCTGTTCGGCATTCCGGTCGTGGTGCTGATCTTCCTGGTCATTGCTCTTATCGGCCATTTCGTGCTGTCCCGCTCCTTCTGGGGCAGATGGACGCTTGCCACCGGCGGCAATTACAGCGCCGCCGAGGCAAGTGCGGTTCCGGTGCAGGCCGTGAAGGCTGGCGCCTTCGTGATCACAGCACTCGCTTCCGGCATCAGCGGCGGCCTGCTCGGGCTGACGCTGCAGAGCGCGCGGCCGCTCATCGGCGGCGGCTACGAATTCAGTGCCATCACGGCGGTGGTGGTCGGCGGCGTGTCGATCGTCGGCGGCTTCGGATCGGTGCCACGGGCCATCGCCGGCCTCATCTTCGTGCAACTGCTGACCAACGTCATGGTGCTCGACGGTGTGCGCACGCCGATCCAGGGTTTCGTGCTCGGCATCCTGATCGTCGGCGCCGTTGGCATGGATGCGGCGCTGCGCAAGCGGGGCGTGTCGTGATGCGTTTTCTTTCGCTTGTCTCGCAGTATCGCGTCATCGTCATTCTCGGTCTGACGCTCGTCATTTCCGCGCTGGTGGTCCCCGGCTACCTCTCGGCATCGACCCTCGGCCTCGGCCTCGACCGGGCGGCGACGATCGGCCTGATCGCCATCGGCCTGACGGTGCTTTTGATATCGGGCCAGATCGACCTCTCCGGTGGCGCGGTGTTTGCCCTGGCCGGCATCGTGTCGGTCATCCTGCAGCGAGAGATCGGCATCCTGCCTGCTGCGATCGTCGGCATCCTGGTCGGTACCCTGGCAGGCGCCGTCAACGGCATGCTGGTCGTCGGCCTGAAGGTGAATTCGCTCGTGCTGACGCTAGCGACGATGCTCATCTTCCGCTCGCTCGCGCACTGGATCACCAACAGCCAGCCGGTGACCGGAACCGACATCATGCTCTCCCTGGCGCTGGCCAAGATCTATCTCGATGTCTTCACCCTCCGCAGCGCGCTGTTCATTGCCCTGATCGTGCTGCTGCATTTCTGGCTGACGCGCACCATACCCGGGCGCAACGTCTTTGCGGTGGGGTCCAACCCGGCGGCTGCCAAGGAAAGCGGTATCGCCTCGGACCGTATCGTCTTTCTCGGCTTTGTCTTTGCCGGCACGCTTGCCGGCCTGGCGGGGGTTCTCCAGAGCCTCGTCACCAACACCGGCTCGCCTGTCTTCGGCTCGGAACTGACGGTCGCCGTCATTGCCGCGGTCGTTGTCGGCGGAACTCGTCTCGAAGGCGGCAGGGGATCCGCGCTCGGCACGCTCGGCGGTGTGCTGACGATCGGCTCGCTGACCATCGCGATGGAGTTCCAGTCCGTTCCCGCATACGTCCAGCAGGTCGTGTCCGGGCTTATCCTGATCCTGCTCGTCGTGCTCGATCGGGCCGTTACCACCAAGGGGAGGGCTCCGGGCACGCGCCCGGCGCTCGTTCGCGACAATCCAATCACTCAAGGAGGAACCACATGATTGGGAGGAAACACATGATTGGCAAGAAAAGCATGCTTCACGTCGCCGCCCTGGCGGCTGTGCTGGCATCGACGGGCTGGGCCAGCGCCAAGACGGTCTGCTACGTGACGGCAGCGGATTCGCATGCCTACGCGACGCCGGCCAACAAGGCGCTTCAGGCGCGCGCTGCGGAACTCGGTATCGAGATCCTGAGCCTCAGCCAGGATTTTGACGTCCAGAAAGGCACCGAGCAGCTCAACACCTGCGTTGCGCGCAAGGTCGACGGCATCATCCTGTGGCCGCTCGACCCGCAGGCATACATACCGGGGCTGGCGCGCGCGCAGCAGGCGAACATTCCGGCGATCCTCATCAATTCACCGATGAGCGACGATGCCAAGCCGTTCATCAAGTCGTTCACCGGGCCTGACGTCTACGAGGAAGGCAAGCTGGCGGCGGACTCGCTGAGCAAGGCGCTCGGCGGCAAGGGCTCCGTCGTCATCATCGCCGGCCAGGCCGGCAACGGCACCACGATCGGACGCGTCAGCGGCTTCACCGACCGTCTGAAGGAAACCAATGCCGACATCAAGGTGCTCGACACGGTCAACGCCGACTTCGACCAGCAAAAGGCACTGGTGGTCAGCCGCGATCTGATCACACGCTTCGGCGACCAGATCAGCGGCGTCTACGCCAATGACGACACGATGGCCCGCGGCTTCATCGACGCATGGAAGGAGGCCAACCCCTCCAAGGCCGCACCGCCGATCGTCGGCATCAATGGCCAGAAGGATGCGTTCGAATCGATCCGAACCAATGAAATGTACTCGACCATCGTCCAGTCGCCCGTCGAGGATGGCCGCCTGGCGATCAACACGATGGCCGAGATCATCGACGGCAAGCAGGTCAAGGACCGGCTGCCCATCCCGCTGACCGTCGTCACCAAGGACAACGTCAACGCGGTCGAACCAGCGTTCTGATACGAGGAGGCCGGCCCGGTGTATTCGGGCCGGCCTCCTTTTCTTGCCAGAGAGAGAAATTCTAATAGCGGCGGCAGAATTGGAATAAACTAACTCTACAGAGTTTGTGGAATAAGCAATCTGCACTGGCGATCTGGTTTCCACCCGGACAGGACCACGCCATGCCCACTCTTTCGCATCAGCTACTCACCAAAGCAGGCATATCCGGCCGCCTTCGTCAGGCAGCGGGAGAGAGGCCATGAGCCGGGTCGTGCCGGACCGCATCAAGGTGCTCTGGTTTCTGCCGACGCATGGCGACAGCCG
>NZ_RZTF01000139.1:0-2656 GCF_004023175.1 Mesorhizobium sp. M7A.F.Ca.MR.362.00.0.0 | reverse complement strand
AGCCGTTATCTTGGCACGGCCGAGGGCGGCAGATCGGTCGATCTGCCGTATCTGACGCAAGTGGCGAAGGCGGCCGACACGCTCGGCTACTATGGCGTTCTGTTGCCGACCGGCCGCTCGTGCGAAGATTCCTGGGTGATCGCATCGGCTCTTGTGCCGATGACCGAACGCTTGCGTTTCCTTGTCGCCGTGCGGCCCGGTTTGCAGTCGCCAACGCTGGCCGCGCGCATGACTGCGACGCTGGATCGCATCTCCAATGGCCGCCTGCTGATCAACGTCGTCACCGGCGGCGATCCGCTGGAGAACAAGGGCGACGGCATTTTTCTATCGCATGCCGAGCGCTACGAGGTGACGCAGGAATTCCTTCGGATCTACAAGCGGGTGCTGAGCGGCGAGACGGTCGAGCATGAGGGCAAGCATTTCCGCATCGAGGATGGAAGGCTGCTGTTTCCGCCGGTGCAGACGCCCTATCCCCCGCTCTACTTCGGCGGCTCGTCCGACGCTGGGTCCGTGGTGGCGGCGCAGGAGATCGACAAATATTTGACCTGGGGAGAGCCGCCAGCCGATGTCGAGCGCAAGCTGGACGGCATGCGTGAACTGGCGCAGAAGGCCGGCCGCAAGCTCTCCTTCGGCATTAGGCTGCATGTCATCGCGCGCGAAACCACCGAGGAGGCCTGGGCCGCTGCCGACAGGCTGATCAGCCGGCTCGACGACGCGACGATCGCCTCGGCTCAAAAAGTCTTTTCCCGCATGGATTCGGTCGGCCAGGCGCGGATGAGCGCACTGCATGGCGGCAATCGCGCCAAGCTCGAGATCGCGCCCAATCTGTGGGCCGGCGTCGGCCTGGTGCGCGGCGGCGCAGGGACCGCACTTGTCGGCGATCCCGACACGATCGCCGAGCGCATCGACGAGTACCGGCGCCTCGGCATCGATACCTTTATCCTTTCCGGCTATCCGCATCTCGAAGAAGCCTATCGCTTCGGTGAGCTGGTGCTGCCGAAACTGCCGACCGACCATCTGGTCAAGGCAGCCGGCTCGTCCGTCAACACCGGTCCGTTCGGCGAAACCATCGCCGGCGACCACCGGCCGAAGTCGCTCGCCAGCGCCTCGTGAACTTGCTTCCTGCGTCCTCGCGGTTGCACGTCGCCATTATCGGCGGCGGCTTTTCCGGCGCCGCGGTGGCGTGGCACCTGGCGCAAATGCCTCGGCCGGAGCGGATTTCCATTTCCGTGGTCGAGCCACGGCCGGTTCTTGGCGGTGGCCTTGCCTATTCCAGTGAGGAACCGTCGCACCGGGTCAATGTCCCCGCAGCCAGGATGAGCATGGCTCCCGACGACCCGCAGCATTTTGCACGCTGGTTGACTGGCAGCGGAGAACTCGAACACGACCCGGATGCCATCTGGAAGAACGGCGACGCTTTTCCGCGCCGACGCGTGTTCGGTCGCTACGTCGCCGAGCATCTGGCGCCGTATTTCGGTTCCGGCGTTGTCCATCATGTTCAAGGTTCCGCCATACGCGTGACGCGCGATGCCAGTGGCGCGGGCTGGACCGTGCACACCTCTGCCGGACCGGTCGCCTCCGACATCGTCGTGCTGGCAGCAACGCATCCGCAGCCTGCAATTCCAGCCGCGCTGGTCCAACTGTCGGAAGCACCGGGTTTCATCGCCGACCCGTACGCACCAGCGGCGCTTGCCGGGATTGGTCCGGAGGCGTCGGTGCTGATCGTCGGCTCCGGGCTGACCTCTGCCGACATGGTCGCTGAACTCGACCGTCGTGGCCATCGCGGCCGCATCCTGGCGCTGTCGCGCCGCGGCTTACGCTCGCGCGGACACCCCGATGTCAGGGGCGAGCCTTTTGGCGATTTTGCATCCGCGCCGGCCACGACGGCGCTCGGCGTGCTCAGGGCCATTCGCGCGACGCTGACAGCTGCGAGAGCGGCCAATGTCAACTGGCAGTCGCTCTTCGACCAACTGCGCCTGCAGGGGCCGGTGCTGTGGGCCGCACTTGCCCCGCCGGAGCGGGCAAGGCTGGTCCGCCGGCTGCGCGTGTTCTGGGACGTGCATCGCTTCAGGATCGCTCCGCAGGTGGCGGCGGTGCTCGACCGGCGTCATGCGGCCGGCACATTCGACACCATTGCCGCCAGGCTTGTCGCGTCGAACGATGAGGACGGCAGCCTGGCTGTCAGCTTTCAACGGCGCGGGCAGACACGGATCGAGACGACGCGCTTCGATGCCGTCATCAACACTACGGGTCCGGCTCATGGGCAGGCATTACAGCTGAACCCGGCGCTAAGCTCGCTGGCGGAAGCCGGCTTGATCAGGACGGACCAATATGGACTTGGCATCGAGACAAGTCTCGACAGCCGCGCAATCGGCTCGGACGGTGAGGCGGTTGCGACACTCCTGGTCGCCGGCCCGCTGGCACGAGGCACTTTCGGCGAGCTCATGGGTCTGCCGGAAGTCGCCCGCCATGCCCAGGCGGTCGCGGGGGAAATTGCCAAGCTGCTGGTTACGCTACCGTCAGCGCAGGCGATCGGCGCCCATGCCGCGCATGGCCCTCTTGCGGGCTGACATCTGCAGGCCGGGTTCGGCAGCGAAAATTGGTATTTCCGTCCCAAGAGAGCCCCAAAAACGGAAAATCCTTCTTTGTATATATA
>NZ_RZTF01000138.1:5930-14776 GCF_004023175.1 Mesorhizobium sp. M7A.F.Ca.MR.362.00.0.0 | reverse complement strand
AACCACCCGCCCACCCGACTGCCCGTATTTGCAGGCGTTTTCCAGGAGGTTCTCGAAAACCTGGAAAAGCTCATCGCGATCGCCAGGCACATGAAGCGGCCCATCGGCGTAGTGCCGCTCGATGGCGACGGCGTTTTCGCTGGCCAGCGGTCCGAGCGAGTCGATGACGCTGTCGACTGTCTGCCGCAGATCCACCTCGGTTCCCGGCTTCAGATAGGGTTTCATCTCGAGCCGCGACAGCGACAACAAATCGTCGATCAGACGCGCCATGCGGCCGGTCTGGCTCTGCATGATCTGCAGAAACTGGTCGCGCGCCGCCGCGTCGTTGCGGGCTGGCCCGCGCAGCGTTTCGATAAAGCCGGCGATTGAGGCGAGCGGCGTGCGCAGTTCATGGCTGGCATTGGCAATGAAATCGGCGCGCATGCGGTCGATCCGGCGTGCTTCGCTCTGGTCCTTGAACACCAGCACATAGAGATCGGTGGCGTGACCGACCGAGGACACACTCACCCGGTAGGCCCGTTCGACCGGCAGTTTCTCCATGTAGTCGACGACATCGGAGGCGATATCACCAGATAGTACTCCATCCAGCAGGGTTTGCATCTCCGGCGCCCGGAATTTCAACGACAGCGACATGCCTGGCGCGATGCCGCCGAAGGCGGCGAAGGCGGCGGCGTTGGCATGGACGATGGTGGCGGTCCGGTCGAAGATGATCAGCGGATCGGCGACGGCGGCGGCCAGATATTCACCCGAGAGCCGCTGCAGGCCGATGGCCTCGATGGCAGCGCCGCTGCCGGTGGATTGGCGCGCGCCGGCGGTCGGCAGTATTGCCGCTGCAAGCAGCAACAGCAGCGCCGCGGGGACGACATAGGCTGAAATCCCGGCCAAGGCATAAACAGCGAGAACCGCAACGAAGCCGGCCGCAAGCAGCCAGCGGCTATTCCACAGCCGTGCGGCCATGGTTTGCGTCATGCCTCTCTGCTCTGTGTCCAGGTCAGCCATTCGCTCGTGGACCTGCCCCCATGTCTTCGCACCCGGTCGCACGGTGGCGGAAAACTTCCACTAGACCGCTTGCCGCATGACCCCGAAAATCGGGATCGATTTTCGGAAAGGATCATGCGCAAATTAAAAGTGCTACAGCGTCCTTTGCGCATCCAAACGGACGCGCGACGCTATAGTGGCTCCCCATAGCATGAGTCCGGAAGCTGGAAAGGGTTCGTCTCGATGAAAAAAGCCAAAGAAAGTCCCGCCGCGCCAACTGCGGGGCCGCTGAAGATCAGGATCGGCGGCAAGGAGAGGGAGTTCGACATCGAAAATCCCGTGCTTCCCGACTGGGTCGAGGACAACAAGCTGACCGCTGGCGGCTATCCCTACGACAAGAAGATGAAAAGCGACGAGTATGACGAGATGCTCGAGAAGCTGCAGATCGAGCTGGTCAAGGCGCAGGCCTGGCTGCAGTCGACCGGCAAACGGGTGATGGCGCTGTTCGAGGGTCGCGATGCTGCAGGCAAGGGCGGCACGATTTTCGTGGTGCGCCAGTACCTCAATCCGCGCACGGCACGCAACGTGGCGCTGACCAAGCCGACCCCGACCGAGCTTGGGCAATGGTACTACCAGCGCTATGTCGACCACTTCCCGGCTTCAGGCGAATTCGTCACCTTCGACCGTTCCTGGTACAACCGCGCCGGTGTCGAGCCGGTGATGGGTTTCTGCACCCCGCAGCAGCACGAGCAGTTTCTTGAGGAGACGCCGCATTTCGAGCGGATGATCTCCAACGAGGGCATCCACTTCTTCAAATTCTGGCTGAACATCGGCCGGGAAACGCAGCTCGAGCGCTTCCATGACCGTCGCTACAGCCCGCTGAAGAGCTGGAAGTTTTCGCCCATCGACGTTGCAGGCATCACCAAGTGGGACGACTACACCAAGGTGCGCGACACCATGTTCGAGCGCACCCACAAGGAATTCGCGCCGTGGATCATCGTACGGGCCAATGACAAGCGGCGCGCGCGGCTGGCGATCATGCGGCGCATCCTGTCGTCTCTGCCCTATGAGGGGCGCGATCTCGAAATCATCGGCAAGGAAGACAAGAAGATCATCGGCGAAGGGCCGTCATTCCTCGGCAAGCAGGATTGACGCTTCCGCGCCGCGCGGCCTTGGCCGCGCGGCGCGTTCCTTGAGGCTTTCGCTCAGGCCGCGAGCCGGGCGATGCGTTGCAATCGCCGCAGCGTGGTGTCGTCCTGCAGCGCCTGCTGGAAAAGCGAAATCTCCTGATCGATGCGGTCGCAGAGGGCCTCGGTGTTCCCTTTCAGCAGGCCGCGCGTCTGCAGCAGGGCGGCGACCGGCTTCTTGACAAGCTGTCTCGCCCGGCCGAGCGCCGCTTCCTCGACGGTGCCGCCCGGCACGATCTCGGCGACGAGGCCGAGCGCCCTGGCGTCCTCGGCGCGAAGCGTGTCGCCGAGGCAGAAGAAGCGGAAGGCACCGGCGTAGCCGAGCTTCTGCGGCGCCAGGATGCTGGTCGCCGCATCCGGCACCAGGCCGAAATCGACGAACGGCACCCTGAACGTGCTCTCATCGGACGCGATCACCATGTCGCAGTGGAACAGGATGGTGCAGCCGACACCGACGGCATCGCCGTCAACGCAGGCAAGGATGGGCTTTGGAAACGTCGCCAGCGTGCGGAACAGGTCGGTGACGGCGGCGATCAGTTTCTGGTGCTTGGTGGCGTCGAGGAATTCGGAGAAGTCGCCGCCAAGACAGAAACAGCCTGCCAGGCCGCGCAGCACGACGACGCGAACCTCCTCATTGTCGGCGGCTTCATGGAAGGTCCTTGCCAGGCTTTCATAGGCTCTCCTGTCCAGCACCGGCCGGCCGTCGCTCGACGACACGGTGACGACCAGCGTGTGGTTGCGAAGTTCAGGTTGCGGGTGTGTGCTCATGGCTGTCTCCGATCTCATGACGCACGCCTTTGCCCGAGCATGTCGGGATATCCCCTGGCCAACACGGGAGCAAAATGATTGCGGCGCGACCGCACCACATCGAGTGTGTGTTCGTTGAAGGTCAGCAAGGTGGCGACGACCTGCTGGTTGCCATAGGTGCGCTGATAGCCCAGCGGGGTCGCCAGGAAATGCAGCTGCAAGGCGCGCAGCACCCACATCGGCTCGAACTCGATGATCACCTTGTCGACGCCGCGCTTCAGCCCCCACTCGACGAAACCGGCAATCAGTTCGGTGCCGACGGTCGAAACGCCACGACGGCCATCACGAAAACCGGGAGCCACCGCGTAGCGGGTCAATTCCCAGATGTTTGGACCCGATGGCGGCGTTCCTTCGGAAAGATCGGTCAAGACCTCGGTCAGCAGATGTGGCCGCGTCGTCGGCAACATCCTCTGATAACCCGCCACTTCACCGCCTCTGATGACGATCTGATGGACCGCCTCGTCGTGGTCGAACTGGTCAAGTTCGAGCCCGTCGGGCCGCCTGAGGTCATCCCACCCCATCTCTTCGACGAATATCTTGTAGCGCAAACGATGGACGGCCTCCCAAAGGTCGGGACGTTCCATCAATTCCTGGGTTGTAAGGGAAAAAAGCATTCCGCCGTCTCCTGCGTTCAGAGGAAGATACGGCCGTGCTTTGATGAGAAAATTGCGTGATCGCGTAGGCAAAAATTCCAGGTCGGCACGGCCGACCTAACTAATGTAGCCGCGCCGTATCGCTTCCGCGACGGCCTGCACCCTGTTGACGGCACCTAGTTTGCTTTTGGCGTTAAGAAGATGTTTCTCCGAGGTGTGTTCGGAAATGCCGAGGATTTGCGAAATCTCCCATTCGGACTTGCCGACGGCGGCCCATTGCAGGCATTCGCGCTCGCGCGGCGTCAGCACGATATGATCGATGGTGTTGTTCGCCATGGTGTGGAGTTGCATGGCGCGGCCAACCGCGTAGGTCGAGACCAGCGACACCTGGCCAAATTCGGCGGCGGACAATTCGACAGCCTCGCCGCCGAGCGACACCATGACGATCTGGCCGTCAAGCGTGATCAACGGAAAGGCCAATCCATCACGCAGTTTGAAGGCGCCGGCATCGCCCATCACCTCGCCGCTGCTCTTGTCTATGCGGATGCCCTGCGACGCCTCGTGCCACTGGAAGGGCGCCTGCAACTGTTTCATATGGCTGACGACCGGGTCATGATCGACATAGTTGCGCGCGACATAGCGCTCCAGCCATTCGCCCGGCCAATCGCAGAGAAGCACATGCTGCTTTTGCTGGCCGGCCGGCGTGCCTGGCTGCGGTACGGTTCCCGCCATCAGCGCGGTGAGGCCGAAATCCGATGTTATGCCCAGCAGCCTTTCACAGACCGCCGCCGCCGTTGCGGCGTGCTGCAGTTGGTCTATGTATTCCAGCGTGCGATCGAACTGACCCATCGCAACATCAACCCCATGTTGCCTCGTGCATTGCGGCCAATGATGCGTGCCTGATTTACACTTCGCCACCGACCACGGATTGCAAATCGCATACTTATTTTGTGGCTTCCCTCACCGAGGCGGCCGAAGCTGATTTGCAAACCGGCTAAATCATATCCTGAAATCGGCGGGTTGAAATCAAAAACCATTGTGCCTGTACCATTTTCGTACCAAAACCGGTGCGAGCACGACTGTGGCGGAGTTTTATCTTGGCGTTCCGGTGGAGGTCCTTCGCCCTTGCGATGCTGATCGGCTTGCTGTCGTTCGCCGACGGCGCGCGCGCCGCGGCGCCTCAGGTTCCGGTGCTGTGGGATGCCAAGGAGCGGCTGCCCAAGCCAGACCTTTCGACGCTGCCCCGGCTGAGGTTCCTGACCACCACGGACTTCCCGCCCTTCAACTTCCTTGACGGCGCGGGAAAGCTGTCCGGCTTCCATATCGATCTGGCACGCGCCATCTGCGCCGAGCTTGGCATTGTCGAAAAATGCCAGATCCAGGCCCTGCCCTGGGCCGAGCTGGAAGGCGCACTGCGGAAAGGCGAAGGCGAGGCGATCATCGCCGGCATCGCCGCAACACCGGAATCGCGCGCGACCTACGCCTTCTCACGCTCCTATCTGCAGTTTCCAGCGCGCTTCGTCATGCCGAAAGGCAAGGCGCTGACCGAGCCCATCTTTGACAAATTGCACGGCAAGCGTGTCGGCGTGATATCAGGCTCGGCGCATGAACGCATGCTGCGCGACTATTTCAACACGGTTCAGGTCGTCCCTTTCGACAGGCCGGAGGACCTCTATGCCGATCTCAAGGCCGGCAAGGTCGACGCCGCCTTCGGCGACGGCATGCGCCTGGCCTTCTGGCTGGGCGGCTCGGACGCGGCGGGCTGCTGCCGCTTTGCCGGCGGGCCCTATCTGGCGCCTGAATATCTGGGATCGGGCATGGCCATCGCCACCAAAGCGGACAATCCGGCGCTGGCCGCCGCGATCGATTACGCGCTGCAGGAGATTTCGATGAAAGGCACGTTCGCCGAATTTTATCTGCGCTATTTCCCGGTCAGCTTTTTCTGATCCGGTTCCGGTCGGCTTTGCCGGCCTGACCTGAACCTCAACAGCGCCCGGCCAAGAACTCAGGTCAGCGTGCGCAGCCGCGCCTTGGCCGCGCGGCCGATGGCAGCAACCGTCAGCGTGTCGAGATCGAGCTGACGCCGGATCAGCTGCAGCACCCGCACCTCTTCCATGCGCATTTCGAGGTCGACGGCGGCAACCTCGAAGGCGGCGGCATAGGCGGTGTCGCGCAGCCGCTCAGGCAAGACCTCGGCGACTTCAGCCAGCACGCCCTCCAGCCCGTCCTTTTCGTGCAGGCGCTTCTGGCAGTCCTGGGCAACGCCGACCAGCCTGTCGTGGTTGAAGTCCTCGAACACCGGCCAGGAGCGGACGACCTCGCCGATCCGCGCCAGTTCGACATCGGTCATGTCGCGGTCGGAGGCCGAGGTGATGACCATCAGATAGATCAGGGCTTCATGAGGTGTCGGCAATTTTTTCTCCTTGAACCGGGCCTCGAAGTTAGGAACGCCCGTTCTGCACCGCAAGGAAAAAGCGCCGCACGCGTTGACGCTCCGGCGCTGCACGCCTAGAGACCGGTTGAAAACCTTGCCGCGGCCCGCCTTCGGGCCGGCAAATGATTTGGAAACTGTGACATGGCGGGATCAAACATCATCGATCTCAACCCCGAACTGTTGGCGGCCGCGACCGAAAGCAAGGCGTGGCCCTTCGAAGAGGCCAAAAAGATCATCGAGCGCTACAAAGGCGCCGACTTCCCGCAAACAATCCTGTTCGAGACCGGCTACGGGCCGTCCGGCCTGCCGCATATCGGCACGTTCGGCGAAGTGGCGCGGACGTCGATGGTGCGCCATGCTTTCCGCGTCCTGACGCAGGATAAGGTCGCGACCAAGTTGCTGTGCTTTTCCGACGATATGGACGGCATGCGCAAGATACCCGACAGCGTGCCGGACCGCGCCGCACTCGAGCCTCATCTGCACAAGCCGCTGTCGTCGGTCCCCAACCCCTTCGGCGGCGACTATGCGAGCTTCGCCGACCACAACAACGCGATGCTTTGCCGCTTCCTCGACACGTTCGGCTTCGACTACGAGTTCGCCAGCGCGACGCAATACTACAAGTCCGGCCGTTTCGATGCGATGCTCAAGCGCGCCGCCGAACGCTATGAGCAGATCATGGCGGTGATGCTGCCGACGCTCGGACCCGAGCGGCAGGCGACCTACAGCCCGTTCCTGCCGATCTCGCCAAAGAGCGGCCGCGTGCTTTACGTGCCGATGAAGCATGTCGACGCCAAGGCCGGCACCATCACCTTCGACGACGAGGGCACCGAGACCACGCTTTCGATCACCGGCGGCCGCGTGAAGCTGCAGTGGAAGCCGGATTTCGGCATGCGCTGGGCAGCCCTTGGCGTCGATTTCGAAATGTTCGGCAAGGACCACCAGACCAATGCGGTAGTCTACGACCGCATCTGCAACATTCTGGGCGGACGGGCGCCGGAGCATTTCGTCTACGAACTGTTCCTCGACGAGAACGGCCAGAAGATTTCGAAGTCGAAAGGCAACGGGCTGACCATCGACGAGTGGCTGACCTATGCGCCGACCGAAAGCCTCGGGCTCTACATGTACCAGCGGCCGCGGCAGGCCAAGAAGCTGTATTTCGACGTCATCCCGCGGGCCGTGGACGAATACTATACGTTCCTCGCCGCCTATCCCCGGCAGGACTGGAAGGAACGGCTGGGCAACCCGGTCTGGCATATGCATGACGGCAACCCGCCCGCGATCGACATGCCGGTGCCGTTCTCGCTGCTGCTCAATCTGGTCAGCGCCTCCAACGCGCAGAACAAGGATGTGCTGTGGGGGTTCATTTCACGTCATACGCAAGGCGTGACGCCAAAGACGCATCCCGAGCTCGACCGGCTGGTCGGCCATGCGATCCGCTATTTCGACGATTTCGTGAAGCCGACGAAGACCTTCCGGCCTGCCGACGAGGTCGAGCGCGAGGCGCTGGCAGCCCTCGACGAAGCGCTTGGGGCGCTGCCGGCCGACGCCAACGGCGAAGCGATCCAGAACGCCTCGCTCAACGTCGCGCGCAGGATCGAGCGCTATCAGGATCATTCCAAGCAGAGCCCGGAAGGCGGCCCCGGCGTATCGGGCGCCTTCTTCCAGATGATCTATCAGGTGCTGATCGGCCAGGAGCGCGGCCCCCGCTTCGGCTCGTTCGCAGCGCTCTACGGCGTTGCCGAGACACGTGCGCTCATTGAGCGGGCGCTGGCTGGTCAGCTGGCTTGAGCACGCCGTCGACCTCTTCCAGGATCGAACCCGGCGCCTGAGGGGCCGGGCGTGGCGCGGCCGGCATCGCCGGCATGCCGGACAGATCGGGCGCCGATCCGAAAATGCCCTTCTTCGCCGTGCGTGCCTTGTCGCCGGCCTCGATATAGGGGCCGCCCCTGGCGGCGCGCGCCCAGCCGTTGTCGACCAGCCATTGGCCGACATCCTGCTTGCCGATCCGGCATTCGGCGGCGATCAGGTCGCGGCCGCCCTGCGGCGGCACCGTGCAGACCACCGCGCGGCCGCGCAGGAAGGCGCGGAACGCCGTCCGCGCACGGACGCCGCATGGCCAGGTTTTGCCGTCCTCGCTGCAGGTCTCGTCCTGCCTGACGATGTCGATGCCGGAAACCGCGACCGAGTAGCCCTTCGCCTCGATCAGGCCGGCGGCCGGCGCAACCGGCTGGAACAGCTTTGTGCCGTTCCAGTCGTCGGGCATTTTCGGCTTGGGCGGCACAGCCAGCGCGAGTTTGCTCAACGGCTCGCGCGGCTCGACCCGTTCAAGCCCGTCGGCGGGCAGTTCCGGCGGCGCGACGATTTCGGGATCGATCGCCCTTGAATGCGGCGCCGGCTTTGGCGGCTGCGGGGCTGCTATGGCCGATGTGGCCGGCTCCTGCGGCACCGTCCCGGCAGCCTGCTGCGCCATCGTATCGGCGCCCGGATCAAGCTGGTCCACCGTGATGACGCTTTCACTCCCTTTCAACGTGCGACCGCCGGCGACGACCATGGCCGCCATCACCGGGACCATCAGAACCGCCAGGGCATGACGAAGGAGCCGCACCAGCTTGACCTACTGGCTAGCCCAGACAATCCGCGCCACCCATTCGACATCGCGCATGGGAATATCGCGGTCGGGATGATCGGGATTGAGCGAGACCAGCGCAATCGACTTGACGGTCTGGCGCTCGAGCACCTTGGCCATCACCTCGCCTGATGTGGTCTTGACGACGACGCGATCGCCCTTGCGGGTGACGGCGCCCGGTTCGACGATGAGGACGTCGCCATTGCGGTAGAGCGGCAGCA
>NZ_RZTF01000138.1:0-5920 GCF_004023175.1 Mesorhizobium sp. M7A.F.Ca.MR.362.00.0.0 | reverse complement strand
GAATCGCCTTGCACCTGCAGCGCGTAGGAGCTCTCGGTCGATTGCGCCGGCAGTTCGATCAGATCCCAACCCTGCCCGACTGGAAAGCCGGCATCGTCGAAGAAGCCGCCGGCGCCGGCTTGGGCAAAGCCGAGCAACGGCACGGAGCTTCTGCGGGCGACCGAAGCGGCATGGCTGGTCGAAGCACCATTGCTGATCCCGGGCCGGCCTTCGATCAGACCGGTGAATTCGTCGAGTGAGGCGCCCGTCGCCTCGATGATCTTGGCCAGCGATTCGGTCGAGGGCCAGCGTGGTCGGCCATCCGACGACAAACGCTTCGACTTGTTGAAGGCAGTGGAATCGAGCCCCGCACGCTTGGCCAAACCCGAGGCCGAAAGCGAATAACGCTTGGCAAGAGCATCGATGGCAGCCCAGACTCGGTCGTGCGAGAGCATGCTCGCTCTCCTTCGGTGCAGGAAAAAATACCTTTCCCTTCTAGTCTTGGAATGTCGTTTTGTCCACCGGTCGTGGAGTGGTTGCAAACGTTTCCGTCGATCGCGGAAAGTCCGACTACCGGGATCGATCGACGCCCTTGGCCAAGCTGCGCAGACCCTGGTGCGATGTCATGAAAATCCGCTCCGTTTGCGTCGGTGGCCGCGGGTTCACGGCACGACCAAGTGCCGCAACGACCTCGTCAATCTCAAGAAAGTTGCGAGCCTTGCGATCGTAGACGCCGGCTGTCGTCAGGATCAACGCGGCCGTCTCGCCATTGTCGAGGACGAAGCGGTGCTTGCCGACAACCTGGGTGCCTTCCCAGGTCTCGATCGAGGACACCACTTCGAAGCGGCGCCACAGCCTGATCTCGCGTGCATAGACCGCTTGCAGTCCGCCCATCATCGGCGCCCAGCCATTCTTCCTTGCCAGCGTGATGAGGCCTGCACGAACAAACAGGTCGATGCGGCCGAGATCGGCCAGCATCATGTAGCGCGCATTGTTGAGATGGATGTTGAAATCGATGTCGGTCGGCAGGCAGCGGAAAGCCAGCCGGCCTTCGCCGCCCATCACATAGGGGCCACGGCTGTGTGCCGTGGCCATCATGCGCACCATGCGCGCCCAGACATACATTACAGCGCCCCATGTCCTCTTGGACGCGCAAAGATCGCTGCAAGACGCTTGATTTTGCCCATGCGTCAGGCTGCCTGCTTCACGTCGCCTTTCGCATAGGGATCGAAGCGCTGGTAGAAGGTCTCGCCTTTCTCGGCCATGTCGAGCAGCAGCTTGGGTGCCTTGAACTCGGCACCGTATTTCTTCTGCAGGTTCTTGGCGATCTTGACGAACGCCTTGGCGCCGATGCCGTCGATGTAGGACAGCGCACCGCCGGTGTAGGGCGCGAAGCCGAAAGCGAGGATCGAGCCGACATCGGCCTCGCGCGGGTCGGTGACGATGCCTTCTTCCATCACCCGCGCCGCTTCCAGCGCGATGGTGACCAGCAGCCGCTGCTGCAGTTCCCCATAATCGACCTTCTCGGGTGCAAGCTGCGGATAGAGCCCCCTGAGGCCCGGCCACAGCTTCTTCTTGGCGGGCTTTGCCGGGTAATCGTAAAAACCCTTGCCGTTCTTGCGGCCGAAGCGGCCGTGATCGTCGACCATGGCGTTGATCAGCGCCATCTGCTTGGGATCGACCGCCTTGTCGCCCAGATCCCTGATGGTCTGCTTCATGATCTTCTGGGCAAGGTCGATGGCCGTCTCGTCGGTCAGCGCCAGGGGGCCGACCGGCATGCCTGCTGCCTTCGCCGCGTTCTCGATCATCGGCGCGGGAACGCCTTCGATCAGCATCTTGTAGGCTTCCGACATGTAGCGCAGCACGCAGCGATTGACGTAGAAGCCGCGCGTGTCGTTGACGACGATCGGCGTCTTCTTGATGGCGCGAACGAAGTCGATGGCGGTGGCCAGCGCCTTGTCTCCGGTCTTCTTGCCCAAAATGATCTCGACCAGCATCATCTTGTCGACCGGCGAGAAGAAATGGATGCCGATGAAATTCTTCGGCCGCGCAGAATTCTTCGCCAGGCCGGTGATCGGAATGGTCGAGGTGTTCGACGCGAAGATCGCCGATGGCTTCAGCACGGCTTCCGCCTGTTCGGTGGCGCTCTTCTTCACGCTCGAATCCTCGAAAACGGCCTCGACCACCAGATCGCAGCCGGCAAGGTCGGCATAGTCCGCCGTCGGCGTGATCAGCGACAGCAGTTTGTCCTTGTCCTCCGGCTTGGCGCGGCCCTTCTTGACCTGATCCGAGATCAGGCCGTCGGAATGCGCCTTGCCCTTGGCAGCCGACTCCAGATCACGGTCGAGCAGCACCACCGGGATGCCGGCCTTGGCGGTGACATAGGCGATGCCCGCGCCCATGAAGCCGGCGCCGAGAATGCCGATCTTCTTGAACTTGGTTTCGGGCACGCCTGCCGGGCGGCGGGCGCCCTTGTTCAGTTCCTGCAGCGACACGAACAACGAGCGGATCATCGCCGCCGCTTCCCTGGTCTGCATGATCTCGGTGAAATAGCGCTGCTCGATGCGCAAACCGGTGTCGAACGGCACCAGCAGGCCTTCATAGACGCATTTGAGGATCGCGGCGGCGGCCGGATAGTTGCCGTAAGTCTCACGACGCAGGATGGCGATGGCCGGCGGCCACAGATTGAAGCCGGCGGGCGAATAGATCTGGCCGCCGGGCAGCTTGAAACCTTTCTCGTCCCATGGCGCCACCGGCTTCAGGCCATTCCTGATCATCGCCTTGGCGGTCTCGACGAGCCTGGCCGGCTCGGCGATCTCATGGATCAGGCCCATAGACTTGGCCTTCTGCGGCGACAGTGTCTGGCCGGAGGTCAGCATCTGCAGCGCCTGCTGCTGATCGGTCAGCCGCGGCACGCGCTGGGTGCCGCCTGCGCCCGGGAAGATGCCGATCTTCACCTCGGGAAGCGCCATCTTCACCTTGTCGCTGTCGGCGGCGACACGGCCGTGGCAGGCGAGCGACAATTCGAAGGCGCCGCCCATGCAGGTGCCGTTGATCGCCGACACCCACGGCTTTCCGCAAGTTTCCAGCTTGCGGAACAGGCCGGTCATCATGCCGGCATTGTCGAACAGCGCCTTGGTCGCCCTTTCGGCGTCCTTGCCCTTTTCCGCGGCGAAGGTCGTCAGCATCTTCTGCAGCAGGGTGATGTCGGCACCGCCGGAGAAGGTGTCCTTGCCGGAGGTGATCACTGCGCCCTTGATGGCGGCGTCACCAGCCACCTTGTCGACAATGGCGTTCAATTCTCGCATCGCCTCTTCGGTGAAGACGTTCATCGAGCGGCCAGGCATGTCCCAGGTGACCTGCGCAATGCCGTCGGCGTCGATGTCGAGGGTGAAATTGGTGTAGCTCATCGTTTCTCTCCCCGTCAGACGCGTTCGATGATGGTTGCGGTTCCCATGCCGGCGCCGATGCACAGCGTCACCAGAGCCGTGTTGAGATCGCGGCGCTCGAGTTCGTCCAGCACCGTGCCGAAGATCATCGCGCCGGTGGCGCCGAGCGGATGACCCATGGCGATCGCACCGCCATTGACGTTGATCCTGTCGTGATCGATGTCGAACGCCTGCATGTAGCGCAGCACCACCGAAGCAAAGGCTTCGTTGAGCTCGAACAGGTCGATGTCCGAGAGCTTCATCTTGGCGCGCTTCAACAGCTTCTCGGTGACGTCGACCGGGCCGGTCAGCATCAGCACCGGCTCGGAGCCGATGTTGGCGAAGGTACGAATGCGCGCGCGCGGCTTCAGCCCCATCGCCTTGCCGGCTTTCTTCGAACCGAGCAGCACGGCGGCGGCGCCGTCGACGATGCCGGACGAATTGCCGGCATGATGGACGTGATTGACCTCTTCCACCTCGGGATGCTTCTGCACGGCGACGGCATCGAAGCCGCCCATTTCGCCTGGCATGACGAAGGACGGGTTGAGCGAGGCCAGCGACTGCATGTCGGTCGACGGGCGCATATGTTCGTCATGGTCGAGGATGGTCAGGCCGTTCTGGTCCTTGATCGGGATGACGGAATTCTTGAAGCGGCCATCGGCCCAGGATTTGGCGGCGCGCTTCTGGCTCTCGACCGCATAGGCGTCGACGTCGTCTCTGCTGAAGCCGTATTTGGTGGCGATCAGGTCGGCCGAGATGCCTTGCGGCACGAACCAGCCGGGCAGGCCTACGGACGGATCCATGAACCAGGCACCGCCGGAGGCGCCCATGCCGACACGCGACATCGATTCGACGCCGCCGGCAATGACGATCTCATCGGCGCCCTGCGCGATCTTGGCGGCGCCGAAATTGATGGCGTCGAGCCCGGAAGCGCAGAAGCGTGAGATCTGCATGCCGGGCGCCTTGGTGTCGTAGCCGGCCTCGAAGGCGGCGGCGCGCGGAATGACCGAACCGGCTTCGCCGACCGGATCGACGCAGCCGAAGATGATGTCGTCGACAGTGCCGGTGTCGAGCCCATTGCGGTCGCGCAGCGCTTCAAGCGTCTTGGCGGCAAGCCGCACCGCCGGCACCTCGTGCAGCGATCCGTCCTTCTTGCCCTTGCCGCGCGGTGTGCGCACGGCGTCATAGACATAAGCTTCAGCCATTTGCTTGCTCCTTGGGTTTGCCTGATGTCGCTCTCAGAGAGAGCGGCCGATCAGCAATTTCATGATCTCGTTGGTGCCGCCGTAGATGCGCTGGACGCGGGCGTCGCGGAACATGCGGGCGATCGGGTATTCATTCATGTAGCCATAGCCGCCATGCAGTTGAAGGCATTCGTCGACGACTTTTCCCTGCAGGTCGCTGAGCCAGTACTTGGCCATCGACGCGGTCACAGGATCGAGGCCGCCGGCGATGTGGCGGGTGACGCAATCATTGTAGAAGACGCGGCCGACGGTGGCCTCGGTCTTGAGTTCGGCCAGCTTGAACTGGGTGTTCTGGAAATCGATGATCGCCTTGCCGAATGCCTTGCGCTCCTTGACGTAGTCAATGGTCAGCGCCAGCGCCCGCTCGATCATGGCAATGGCGCCAGTGCCGATCTGCAGCCGCTCCTGCGGCAGTTGCTGCATTAACTGGACGAAGCCCTGCCCTTCCTCGTGGCCGAGCAGATTGGAGGTCGGCACGCGCATGTCGTTGAAGAACAGCTCCGACGTGTCGTTGGCCTTGAGCCCGATCTTGTCGAGGTTACGGCCGCGCTGAAATCCTTCGACCTCGTCGGTCTCGACGACGATCAGCGAGGTGCCCTTGGCACCCTTCTCCGGATCGGTCTTGGTGACGACGATGATGAAGTTCGCAAGCTGGCCGTTGGTGATGAAGGTCTTGGAGCCGTTGATCTTGTACTGATTGCCATCCTTCTGCGCCCGCGTCTTGACGCCCTGCAGGTCGGAGCCGGCGCCCGGCTCGGTCATGGCGATGGCGCCGATCAGCTCGCCGGTCGCCAGTTTCGGCAGCCATTTCTTCTTCTGCTCCTCGGAGCCATAGTGGAGGATGTAAGGGGCGACGATCGAATTGTGCAGGCCGATGCCGAAACCGTCGACGCCGACATGGCCGATGGCCTCGATGATGGCGCTCTCATGCGCGAAGGTGCCGCCGGAGCCGCCATATTCCTCCGGCATAGAGGCGCAGAGCAGGCCGGCGGAACCTGCCTTCAGCCAGCTCTCACGATCGACCATCTCGTTCTTCTCGAACTCGTCGTAGCGCGGCGCGATCTCCTCCGACATGAAGCGATGCGCCATGTCGTAGAGCATGCCGACCTCGTCCGCCGCCCAAGCGGGCTTCGGAAGGCCAAGGATTTCAGCTGGGTTGGTCATGCTGGTATGATACTCCTCCCGACATGCATCATCGAAACTGAGGCCGGCGCACTGCCGCAGCGACCCCTCCCGACCCTTCGGGCCACCCTCCCCTCAAGGGGGAGG
>NZ_RZTF01000137.1:13394-14833 GCF_004023175.1 Mesorhizobium sp. M7A.F.Ca.MR.362.00.0.0 | reverse complement strand
GGCCCATATGCATTATGGTGCTCTTCTTCGACAGCATCGCGCCGTGGAATGGCGAGCCGATCTCGGACTTGAGATCCGCCGCAGACAGCAGCGCCGTATCGGGATCCACTTCGGCATGGAGGGCTTCGAAGTTGCGGGCGATCGCATCAAAATGCTGCGGCTTGGAGGCGAGCTTCAGCTTGCCGGCGCGGCGGAAATTGCAGTCGATGCCTTCCTCCGCGACCAGCGCCTCGATGGTGTCGACGGAGTCGTCGAGCGCCCGGTAGAGCGCGATGGCGCGTTCCTTGCCGAGCTCCGCCTTGGCGGAGAGATAGCCGTGGGCGAGGCCATTGTTTAGGTGTCCGCCATTGCGTCCAGATGCGCCCCAACCCACACGTTCCGCCTCCAGCACGGCCACCTTGGCTCCAGCCTTCGCCAATTGGCGCGCGGCGGCGAGACCTGTAAAGCCGCCACCGATGATGGCGGCATCGTAGTGCCCCTCGACCGGGCCTTGCGCCCCGCCGGAAAAGACAGGGGCCGTGTCGTGCCAGTAGGAGACGAACTTCATCGGCAATCCGCCTGTTTCAGAGCCCAACGACGCCTGGAAGACCGGAAATGTCTGATATTTCGACATAGCCGTAGTACGGGTTGGCCGGTTCATGGCCGCGATTGACCCAGACCTTGTTCTTGATGCCGAGATCGTGTGCCGACATCAGGTCGTAGCGGAACGAAGACGAGCAGTGAAGAATATCTTCCGGGCCGCAGCCCAGCCTGTCGAACATGTATTCGAAGGCCTTGAAGCGGGGCTTGTAGGCCTGCGCCTGCTCGGCGGTGTAGACGGCATGAAACGGCGCGCCGAGCTTTTCAACATTGGACATGATCTGCGCGTTCATGGCGTTGGACAGGATGACCAGCGGAATTTCCTTGGCGACCTTCGCCAGGCCGGCCGGAACGTCGGCGTGCGGCCCCCAGGTCGGGACGCGCTCGTAGACCATTCGGGCATCGTTGGCGCTGAAGGCGACGCCGTTACGCTTGCAGGTGCGCTCGAGCGCATTGTGGACGACGTCGGCATAGGGCTTCCAGTCGCCCATGATCTCGTCGAGCCGATACGCCGCGAAGTTCTTGATGAATTCCTGCATGCGCGGCTCGTCGAGCCGGCTGCCATAGAGGTCGCGCGCCGCTTCCGCCATCTGGAAAAAGGTCAACGTGCCGTAGCAGTCGAAGGTGATGTATTTGGGCCTGAAGGAAGCCATGTCCGTCGATCTCCGGTGGAAGCACATCCGCGCTGGGATGTATTTCATCATAGGACGGCAGGTGGCGACCCACCTGACCGAAATCGCCCTCCCGAAAGCAGAAAGTTCCGTATCCGCCATCCGGTTTGGCACGCTGTAGCATCTGGCGTGCCGATCGCGGCGCCGCGATCGGCGTGAAACGCATCCGCCGCGGACGATGCCAGCACA
>NZ_RZTF01000137.1:0-13384 GCF_004023175.1 Mesorhizobium sp. M7A.F.Ca.MR.362.00.0.0 | reverse complement strand
TGCGGCGCACCGCTTGCGCTACGGCGAAAGATACCGCCGAAGCCAATGCCTTCAGATGATCTGCGGCGCGCCGATGGCCGAGACTTGGGCACTAGACGGAAGGATGCCTCATGCAGCAGGGCGAGATCGAACTCCAGGCCTTCGGGCCGGACCATATTGAGGGAGCGGTGGTGCTTTCGCGCCAGGAGAATTGGCCGCATCGGCCGCAGGACTGGCAGATGGCGCTGCAGCTCTCGAACGGTGCGGTCGCGCTCGACGATCAGGGCCGTGTCACCGGAACCATCCTGGTGACGCCCTATGGCATGGATTGCGCCATGATCAACATGGTGATCGTCGACAGGAATGTGCGGGGCAAGGGGCTTGGGCGCCGGCTGATGGATCAAGCCTTCGCACTTGCCGGCGACCGTCCGCTGCGGCTCGTCGCGACAGCGGACGGCATGCCGCTCTATGAAAAACTCGGCTTCGTGCCGTCCGGTACGATCCGGCAACATCAGGGCAGCGTTGCCGAGCTTGGTGCGCCCGGCGGCGTGGAAGCGGCGGGCACCGCCGACCTCGCGGAGATCAAGGCGCTGGACCGCGATGCCTACGGCGCCGACCGTGAAGCTCTGATCGATGCGCTGGCGGAGCGCGGCCAATTCGCGGTCATCCGCCGTAACGGCGCCATCGAGGCCTATGCCGCGATCCGCCCGTTCGGACGCGGCGAGGTGATCGGTCCGGTCATCGCGGGAAGCACCGACGAGGCTAAGGCCCTGATCGGCTTCTTCGCCGCGCCGCGTCCCGGCGCCTTCCTGCGCGTCGATACCGGCAGCGGGACCGGCATCGCCGGCTGGCTCGAGGAAATCGGCCTCGCCCATGTCGGCGGCGGCGTGGCCATGGACCGTCCACCCAAGACGAACATGGAACAGGCCAGACCGAAAGTTTACGCCCTCGCCAACCAGGCGCTGGGCTAGTCCGGAGGACAACAATGCTCGCCAATTCCCTGATCGAACTCGATCGCGCCCATCTTATCCACCCGGTCTCTTCATACCGTGGTCATGAGGCGCAAGGCGTGCGCGTCTTGAAATCGGCGAGGGGGGCGACCGTGACCGATGCGTCCGGCCGGCAACTTCTCGACGGCTTCGCGGGGTTGTGGTGCGTCAACGCCGGCTACGGCCATGACAGCATCGTCGAGGCGGCGGCCCGGCAGATGCGCGAGCTTCCCTACGCCACCGCCTATTTCGACCTCGGCTCTGAGCCGGCCATCCGCCTCGCCTCGGAACTGGCTGAGCGCGCGCCAGGTGACCTCAATCACGTCTTTTTCACGCTTGGCGGGTCGGACGCGGTCGACAGCACGATCCGTTTCGTCCGCTATTACTGGAATGCCAGGGGCGAGCCAACGCGCGACCAGTTCATTTCCATCGAGCAGGGTTATCACGGGTCGTCGGTGGTCGGCGCGGGCCTGACCGCACTGCCCGCCTTTCACGCCGGTTTTGGCATTCCCTTCGAATGGCAGCACAAGATCCCCTCCCCCTATCCCTATCGCAACCCGGTGGGCGAGGACGGCAACGCGATCATCGCCGCATCGCTCGCCGCGCTGAAGGCCAAGATCGAGGAGATCGGGGCGGAACGGGTCGCCGCCTTCTATGCCGAGCCGATCCAGGGCTCGGGCGGCGTCATCGTGCCACCGAAAGGCTGGATCAAGGCTATGCGCGAGCTCTGCCGGGAGCACGGCATCCTGTTCATCGCCGACGAGGTCATCACCGGCTTCGGCCGCACGGGACCCTTGTTCGCCTGCGCCGATGAGGACATCGTTCCCGATTTCATGACGACCGCGAAGGGGCTGACCTCGGGCTATGTTCCCATGGGGGCCGTGTTCATGGCCGATCATGTCTACGACGTCATCGCCGATGGCGCAGGCGCCTCGGCCGTCGGCCACGGCTACACCTATTCCGCCCATCCCGTCAGCGCCGCCGTCGCGCTCGAAGTTTTGAAGCTCTACGAAGACGGCCTTCTCGAGAACGGCATCAAGGCCGGCGCCCGGCTGATGGCTGGCCTGGAGGGTCTGAGGAACCATCCGCTGGTCGGCGACGTGCGCGGCCGCGGCATGCTTGCCGCGATCGAACTGGTGGTCGACAAGCAGAAGAAGACACCGCTTCCGGCGTCGGCCATGCCGACGCGGCGCGTCTTCGACAGAGCGTGGGACAATGGCCTGATCATCCGTGCCTTTGCCAACGGGGTGATCGGCTACGCACCGCCGCTCTGCTGCACCGACAGCGACATCGACGCGATCATCGAACGCACGCGCCGGACGCTCGACCAGACGCTGGCCGATCCCGATGTCCGCCAGGCTCTGGCATGATGGGGGCGAAATATGTCGTGTCTCGAAATATCGCCGGGCAACCGATTTCGCAATTTTGTGCCGCCCCCTCACGCCTTTTCGGCGAATCCAGCGCGGGGGAAGTGCCAGACTGTTGATACGACAAGGCCAGAAGCCCGGATATCCGGGCCTTCGAAAAAGGCCTACGCCCCGGACAGCACGGAATTTTGTTCTGTTCAACACATGCAATTCGGCCGCGCGCAGAGGAGACCCAGTCTTGACCAGGGGCTTTAGCGAATCCAAATACATGACCTTCGATGTCGTCGGCACGCTGATCGACTTCGAAGGCGGCATCACGACTTGCCTGGCCGGGATTGCCGCCGAGGCCGGCGTTTCGCTCAATGGCGAGGAAGCGCTGAGCCTTTACCGGCAGGCCCGCTACATGCCCGATGCAAGCGTGTTTCCCGACGATCTCGTGCGTGTCTACACAGTCATCGCGCCGCGGCTCGGCCTGCCGCCCGAGGAGAGATACGGCGTCCGCCTACGGGATTCCGCCAGCGTCTGGCAAGGCTTCCCCGACAGCGCGGCGGCATTGGCGGACCTTGCGAAGTCGCACAGGCTGATTGCCATGACCAATGCCCGGCGCTGGGCGCTCGATCATTTCGAGAAGCAGCTCGGATCGCCCTTCTTCGCCACCTTCACGGCCGACGATACAGGCACGGAGAAACCGGCCCCGGCCTTCTTCCAGAAGGTCTTCGATTTCGTGGCCTCCCGGGGCGACAGCAAGGACGACATCCTGCACGTCGCGCAAAGCCAGTACCACGACATCGGCATATCCCGGGCGCTTGGCATGACCAATTGCTGGATCGAGCGCCGGCACGCCCAGAAGGGCTATGGCGGCACGATCGAGCCCGAGCGCTTCACCGCGCCGGACTACCACTTCACCTCAATGGCGGCCCTTGCCGCCGCCGTGCGGGAAAGCCTGAAGCAACGAACCTGAGCCCAAGCCCGGAAAGCCGCAGCAAGACGAGCAACCCGGAAAAACAAACGAAAGGGGAATGATATGACCGACAAGATCACGAACTGGACCAGCGCAGACGATGCCATGGTCGAGAATGCCATTCGGCGGGGCGCGAGCCGCCGCGAACTCCTCAAGATGCTGCTGGCCGGCGGCGCCGCGGTTGCCGCGGGCAGCATGGTGCTTGGCCGCGCCACCAATGCCGTCGCTGCCACGCCGGTTTCCGGCGGGAGCTTCAAGGCCGCCGGCTGGTCGTCGTCGACCGCCGACACGCTCGATCCGGCAAAGGCGTCGCTGTCGACCGACTATGTCCGCTGCTGTTCGCTCTACAACCGCCTGACTTTCCTCGACAAGGATGGCGTCACGCAGATGGAGCTGGCCGAAAGCTTCGACAGCAAGGACGCCAAGACCTGGACCGTAAAGCTGCGCAAGGGCGTCACCTTCCACGACGGCAAGGCCCTCACCGCCGACGACGTCGTCTTCTCGATGAAGCGCCATCTCGATCCGGCGGTCGGTTCCAAAGTCGCCAAGATCGCCGCGCAGATGACCGGCTTCAAGGCGGTCGACAAGTCGACCGTGGAAATCACGCTCGCCGATCCGAATGCTGACCTCCCGACCATCCTGGCGCTGCATCACTTCATGATCGTGGCGGACGGCACCACCGATTTCTCCAAGGGCAACGGCACCGGCGCCTTCGTGCTGCAGACGTTCGAACCGGGCGTGCGGTCGGTCGTCACCAAGAACAAGAACTACTGGAAATCAGGCCAGCCCTATCTCGACTCGTTCGAATTCATCGCCATCAGCGACGACAGCGCCCGCGTCAACGCGCTGCTTTCCGGTGACATCAACTTCGCCGCCTCGATCAATCCGCGCGCGATGAAGCTCATTGGCGGCCAGCAGGGCTTCGAATTGTCGAAGACGACCTCGGGCAACTACACGGACCTCAACATCCGGCTCGACATGGATCCGGGCAACAAGGCCGACTTCGTGGCCGGCATGAAATACCTCGTCAACCGCGAGCAGATCGTCAAATCGGCATTGCGCGGCCTTGGCGAAGTCGGCAACGACCAGCCCGTCTCGCCGGCGAACATCTTCCACAATGCCGACCTCAAGCCGAAAGCCTTCGACCCCGACAAGGCCAAGTTCCACTTCCAGAAATCGGGCTTGCTCGGCCAGTCCATCCCGGTGATCGCCTCCGACGCCGCGACCTCGTCGATCGACATGGCGGTGATCATCCAGGCCGCCGGCGCCGACATCGGCATGAAGCTCGACGTCCAGCGCGTCCCGTCCGACGGCTACTGGGACAATTACTGGCTCAAGGCGCCGATCCATTTCGGCAACATCAATCCACGCCCGACGCCGGACATCTTGTTCTCGCTGCTCTACGCCTCCAACGCGCCTTGGAACGAAAGCCAGTACAAGTCGGAGAAGTTCGACAAGCTGATGATCGAGGCGCGCGGCTCGCTCGACCAGGCCAAGCGCAAGGAAATCTATGGCCAGATGCAGACCATGATCTCCGAGGAGGCCGGCACCATCATCCCGGCCTACATTTCCAACGTGGATGCCCTCTCCAGCAAGGCGAAGGGTTTGGAGGCGAACCCGCTCGGTGGCATGATGGGCTACGCAATGGCGGAATATCTCTGGCTCGAAGCCTGAGAGGCGCCTGCCGGGGACCGGACAGCCGGTCCCCGGTACAATTGCGCAACATGGCTTGGCCGAACGCAACCGCAGGAGCGCTTCCATGACGTCTGGGGTTTTAAACCTCGTGTTGAAGCGGCTGGCGATCGCGGTCGTTACACTTCTGATCGTCCTGTTCGCCGTGTTTTTCGCCACCAGCATGCTGCCCGGCGACACCGCGTCGATCCTGCTCGGCCAGGCGGCTACGCCTGAAGCCGTCGCCGGCTTGCGCGAGGCCATGCATCTCAACGATCCGGCAATCCTGCGCTTCCTGCGCTGGCTTCTCGGCCTGCTCCACGGCGATCTCGGCACCTCCTATGCCAATGAGATGCCGGTCGCGGCGCTGATCGGCGGGCGCTTCGTCAACACCATGGAGCTCGCCGGCATCACCACGCTGCTTTCGGTGCCGCTGGCGCTGACGCTGGGCATCACCGCCGCGATGCTGCGCGGCTCCTTCTACGACCGCACCGTCACCATTCTTGCGATCGGCGTCATCTCGGTGCCGGAGTTCATGGTCGCGACGCTGGCGGTCCTGCTTTTCGCTGTTTATCTCAAATGGCTGCCGGCGCTGTCCTCGGTCAATGAGGCACATACGCTGACCGACCTCGTGCGCATCTATGCCATGCCGGTGATCACGCTCACCTTCGTCATCTCCGCCCAGATGATCCGCATGACCCGCGCCGCGGTGATCGAAACGCTCTCCACGCCCTATGTCGAGATGGCGCTTCTCAAAGGCGCCTCACGCGGTCGCATGGTGCTCAAGCACGCACTTCCCAATGCGCTCGGGCCGATCGTCAACGCGGTTGCGCTGTCTTTGTCCTATCTGGTCGGCGGCGTCATCATCGTGGAGACGATCTTCAACTATCCCGGCATCGCCAAGCTGATGGTCGATGCGGTCGCGACCCGCGACCTGCCGCTGATCCAGAGCTGCGCAATGATCTTCTGCCTCGGCTATCTCTTGCTCATCACGATCGCCGACATCATCGCCATCAT
Source organism: Mesorhizobium sp. M7A.F.Ca.MR.362.00.0.0 (assembly GCF_004023175.1). Classification (NCBI taxonomy): domain Bacteria; kingdom Pseudomonadati; phylum Pseudomonadota; class Alphaproteobacteria; order Hyphomicrobiales; family Phyllobacteriaceae; genus Mesorhizobium; species Mesorhizobium sp. M7A.F.Ca.MR.362.00.0.0. The sequence continues at coordinate 7,400 of NZ_RZTF01000137.1, read as the reverse complement.
GTCCAACCCGAGGCTCAGGTGACGATGGCGCGCGTGGCAACTTCCCGACGGTCCTTCCTGGGTCACAGCTACAATCTCGTGGGCGTCGTGGCCGCGCTGGTCATCCTGGCGTGGACGCTGATCGCCATCTTCGCGCCCTATATCATTCCCCATTCGATCGGCGACATCGTCGACGACGATTATTTCGGCCCGATGCGTCAGGGCCTATGGCTCGGCTCGGACTATCTGGGGCGCGACATGCTCTCACGGGTGCTGATGGGCGCGCGCTACACCGTCGGCATATCGCTCGCCGCCGTCGCCATCGCTTGCTTCTCCGGCGTCGTGCTGGGGATGATCGCGGCCGTCACCGGCGGCTGGCTCGACAGCTGCCTCAGCCGTTTCCTCGATGCCATGAACTCGATCCCCAGCAAGCTGTTCGGCCTTGTGGTCGTCGCCGCGGTCGGCTCGTCGATCCCGGCGCTGATCCTGACGCTCGCCGTCATCTATATACCGGGCGCCTACCGTTTCGCGCGGGCGCTCGCCGTCAACATCAACAGCATGGACTTCATGACCGTCGCCCGCGTCCGCGGCGAAAGCACCGCCTATCTCATCGGGTCCGAGATCCTGCCCAACATCATCCGCCCGGTGCTGGCCGACTTCGGCCTGCGTTTCGTCTTCATCGTGCTCTTACTCTCCGGCCTGTCCTTCCTTGGACTCGGCCTGCAACCGCCGCTCGCCGACTGGGGCGCGCTGGTGCGCGAGAACATCGGCGGCCTGCCCTTCGCGGCCCCCGCCGTCATCATTCCCTCGCTGGCGATCGCCAGCCTCACCATCAGCGTCAACCTGCTGATCGACAACCTGCCGCAGAAGATCAGGGACAGGGACTTATGAGCAATCTCGTCGAGCTCAGGAACCTGAAGATCGAGGCGACGACCGACGCCGGACGTGTCGTCGAAATCATCAAGGGCGTCAGCCTCGACATCGCCGATGGCGAGATCGTCGCCCTGATCGGCGAGAGCGGTTCCGGCAAGACGACGATCGCGCTCTCGCTGATGGGCTATGCGCGGCCTGGCTGCCGGATCACCGGCGGCGAGATCAATGTCAACGGCAAGAACATGGCGGCACTTTCCGAAAAGCAACGCGCAAGGTTGCGCGGCACCGACATTGCCTATGTTCCGCAAAGTGCCGCCGCCTCCTTCAACCCTTCGTCCACCATCATGGAACAGGTGATCGAGGTTACACGCATCCACGACCTGATGCCGCCCGAGCAAGCGCGAAAGCGAGCGGTCGAGCTGTTCCGGGCCTTGTCGCTGCCGGATCCGGAAGGGATCGGCGCGCGTTATCCGCACCAGGTTTCGGGCGGGCAATTGCAGCGGTTGTCGGCGGCCATGGCGCTCATCGGCGATCCCAAGCTGATGATCTTCGACGAGCCGACGACGGCACTCGACGTGACGACGCAGATCGACGTGCTCAAGGCATTCAAGTCGGTCATGCGGGCTGGCGGGATAGCGGGCGTTTACGTTTCCCATGATCTCGCGGTCGTCGCCCAGATCGCCGACCGCATCGTGGTGCTGAAAGGCGGCGAAGTGCAGGAGACCGGCACCACGGCTCAGATACTTTCGGCTGCCCAGCACCCCTATACGCGCGAACTGCTGGCTGCCTTCGAGCCGAACCCGCGGCAAGCACATGCGGACGCGGATGCCGGGACGAAAGAGCTGCTGCGTATCGACAATGTGACTGCCGGCTATGGTGCGGTGCGGGCTGACGGACTACCGCTTGTCCGCGCTGTCAATTCCGTCAGTCTGGTAGTAGAGAAGAGGCGCAATCTCGGCGTCATCGGCGAATCCGGCTGCGGAAAATCGACGCTGGCGCGCGTCATCGCCGGCATCCATCCGGCGGCGGCCGGCGACATCATATTCGACGGCAAGGAATTGCAGCGCGCCGCAGGCAAACGCAGCCAGGACCAGCTGCGCGAGATGCAGATCGTGTTCCAGTATGCCGACACCGCGCTCAATCCGGCGAAGCCCGTGGAGGACATCATTTCCCGGCCGCTGGCCTTCTATCACGGGCTCGACCGGCAGGCGCGCTCGAAGCGCGTCGACGAACTGCTCGACATGGTTCGCCTGCCCAGGACGCTGCGCTACCGTCGCCCGTCGGAGCTTTCTGGCGGGCAGAAGCAGCGCGTGAACTTCGCGCGCGCCCTGGCGGCCGGACCCAAGCTGATCATCTGCGACGAAATCACCTCGGCGCTCGACACGGTGGTGGCGGCCGCCGTAATCGAACTGCTCAAGGAGCTGCAGCGCGAGCTGGGCCTTTCCTACATTTTCATCAGCCACGACCTCTCCGTCGTGGAAGCGATCTGCGACGAGATCATGGTCATGTACAATGGCGAGCGGGTGGAGCAGATCACGCCCGACAGGCTGCAGGCGCCCACCCACCCCTATTCCAAGCTTCTGTTCTCCTCCGTGCCGAAGCTCGATCCGACATGGCTCGATGGCCTCGTCCGCGACCCCGAACTCGTCAGCCAGTTCGGCCAGCGATAGGGCGGTTAGCCGTTTCATGGAAACAGCTAACCGCCTATCTATTTGTTTTTAAAGCAATTCCCTAGGGAAAGCGCTACGCGCTTTTCCCGGGAAATCCGCTTCACACTTTTCCTGGAATTGCTCTGACTACATCGGAAACAGGCTGGGCAGCGGCATGTGCGCCTTGACGATGGGAGACTTCAGCACCACGAAGCTGAAATACTTGTCGATGCCGATATCCATGTCGCTCAGCCGCTCCATGATCTCCTGGTACTCGCCGATGCCGGCGGCCACGAATTTCATCAAATAGTCGTAGCGGGCGGAAACACGGTGGCATTCGACGGCCGCATCAACCTTGTCGACGGCGGCAAGGAAACGCGCGAAGTCGATCTGGCGATGGTTCTTGAGCGTGATTTCGGTGAAGACGGTGAGCGTCCGCCCCAGCTTCGCGATGTCGATCTGCGCCGAATAACGCACGATATAGCCTTCGGCATGCAGCTTCTTTACCCGCATCAGACAGGGGCTGGGGGAGAGATTGACCCGTTCCGCCAGCTCCACATTTGTGATGCGGCCGTTCTTCTGCAGCTCGTACAGAATCTTGATGTCGATCCGATCGAGTTTCATGGGCTAGGATGCTTCCTGTCAGGGCAAATCAGCCTGCCGCAGCCGGCTTTCACCCTGTTACAATTGCGAGCAGAGCCGGTAGGCCTCATAGATCGATGAGTAGATGTCCCGGCTGGCAACTGCGTCTCCAATGCGGTGCAAGACGAACGATCCGGCAGCTTGGGGACCATTGTCCCGCTTCGTTTCCGTTCCCGTCATCAGTGCTATGTCGGTGACGCCGTTGTTGGCTGAGCGCGCCCGCAATTCCTGGTAGGTATCCTCCATCGGGACCGTGCCGCGCTCGACAATGAGTTGGGCCGCCATCATTTCCGTTTCCGCACCGGTGAGTTCATGCCGGAACGTGGCGGCGATGCCGTTGCCCTGGCGCACTGCCTTGACCAGGCGTACATCGCCGACGACGCGGATGCCGCGTTCCGAGGCGCGTTTGCGGAAACTTACCCTGTCCGGATAGGGCGTCTCGATCGCCAGCGTGTCGTCCGCTATCGCCAAGCTGACCACGCGCCCGTCGCGGGCAAGATGCAGGGCGCAGGAAATTGCGGCCTGGCGTCCGGTCTCGTCGTAGATCAGCACGTCGTCCTTCGCCGGCACGACCCCGGTCAGGACGTCCCAGACGCTGTCGCAATGTTCAGCGCCCTCCAGCCGTTCCATATCCGGAATGCCGCCGGTGGCGACGATGACAGTGTCCGGTTTTGCGGCAAGGACGATTTCCGCGTCCGCATAGGTGTTGAGACGGACTTCCACGCCAAGCCGCACGAGTTCGTCGGTACGCCAGTCGACTATGCCGATGAGATCCTTGCGGTCGGACGCCGAGGCCGCGACGAGCACCTGCCCACCAAGTCGCGCTCCGGCTTCAAACAGGCTCACCCGGTGGCCGCGCTCGGCGGCGACCCTTGCCGCTTCCATACCGCCCGGACCTCCGCCGACCACGACCACCCGTTTCGGCGTCTCGGCCCGCATGATGGTATGGCTGATGATCGTTTCATGGCCGCTGGCCGGGTTGTGAATGCACTGCACCTTCTTGTACAGGCAGTAGGACGCGCCGACACACGGGCGAATGCGTTCTTCTTCGCCGCGCATCACCTTGTTGACGATATGGGGGTCGGCAATATGCGCGCGGGTCATGCCGACCAGGTCGACGAGGTTCTCGCGGATGGCATGCCGCGCCGTCGCTATGTCCCGAATGCCTGCGGCGTGGATCACGGGCAGCCTGGTTTCCCGTTTGAACTGTCCGACCAGCGGCAGAAACGGCGCGCTCTGGCTGAACATGCCGGGCATGTTCTGCTCAGCCAGCGACAGGTCGGTGTCCATGCGGCCAAAGATGCAGTTGAAGAAGTCGACATGGCCTTCCCGCTCGAACAGCCTGGCGAAGGCAAGGCATTCCTCGAAATCCGACCCGTCCTCGACCGCCTCGTCGATCACGAACCGCATGCCGACGGCGAAGTCGTCGCCCACCGCGCGGCGGATTGCCTCGTGAACCATCAGGCCGAAGCGCGCGCGGTTTTCCAGCGAGCCGCCGAAGCCATCCGTGCGCCTGTTGGTTCTGGGCGAGAGGAATTGACCGATCAGATGCCCGCCGGTGACGGTTTCGACGCCATCCAGACCGCCGTCCAGGCAGCGCCTGGCGGCACTGGCGTAATCCTTGATGATCCTGTCGATGTCCGCGGCGTCCATCTCCTTGGGAAAATTCCGGTTCCGCGTCTCGCGAACGCGTGACGGCGCCACCGGCGGCAGCCAGTTCCCGGCATAGGCGGTGGCGCGCCGGCCAAGGTGCGAAACCTGGCACATGACGGCAGCGCCGTGGCGATGCACCCGCTGCGACAGCGACTGGAGATGAGGCACTATGCGATCGGTCGAAAGGTCCAGCTGACCGCCGCCCCAACTCGAGTCGGGCGACGTCATCGCCGAGCCGCCCACCATGGTCATCGCCAGGCCGCCGCGCGCTTTCTCCTCGTGGTAGCGCTGGTAGCGCTCGAGCGGCAGGCCGCCATCGTCCAGCATCGAAGCATGACTGGTGCTGACGACACGGTTGCGCAGCGTCAGACCCTTGAGCCGAAACGGCTGAAGCAGAGGATCGCTGGATGGGCTGCCTGCTTGAGATCCCGCTGCCTTCACGTCCTGCTCCGCCCCATTCATCAGGGTTATAGTTCTCCATTTCCGGGGTCGTAGAAAGTTTGTAAATTATTGGGGTGCCTGTACGCTGGGCGTATGGCTGGTTTTGCTAAACTCGTTCCCTCCGCGCGCGGACTGCTTGTCTTCGAAGCGGCTGTCCGGTCGGGTAGCTTCACGGCAGCGGCGCGCGAGTTCAACGTCACCCAACCATCGATCAGCCGCAGCATTGCCCAGCTCGAGGCCGATTTTGGTGTTCCCCTTTTCACACGAGGCCCAACGGGGTTGACCCCGACCCCGGACGGACGCGCCCTCTATTCGGCGGTGCGGGAGGGATTTGACGGCATCGCGGAGGCGATCCGGAGAATCAAGCAGAACAGCGCTGCAAAGCCGGTGGTGACCCTTTCCCTTTCGAGTTCTCTGGCAACCTATTGGTTCGTTCCTAGGTTAGGGGCATTCAACACCAGGTTTCCCAACGTCGACCTGAGATTCGAACTGATCGCGGGCGTCCTGCGAGGACCCGCCGAGACTGTCGACCTCGCCACGAGAATCCTGGCCGATGACGATACCCACTATCACCACTGGGCATTCTCGCCTGAGATCATCGTTCCGGTGTGCAGCCCATCCTATTTGTCGACCCACGGCCGGTTGATCCATGCCGGAACCGGGGAAGGTCATGCCCTGCTTCACCTGACCGACGCCAAGGAGCAGTGGCTGGACGCCTGGGGCAGTGTGGCGGACCGTAAGACCAGCCGGGCAAAGTGGCTCGAATTCTCGGACTACGCGGTCGTGCTTCAAGCCGCGATGAACGGGGAAGGCGTGGCGCTCGGCTGGCTCAGCAACGTTTCAAGGGCATTGCTTCAGGGAACCCTTGTTCCGGCCTCGGACAGGCAAATCAAGACGGGCCGGATCCATCAGCTGATTGCACCGCGCTCAAGGCCGGTACGACCTGTCGTCTCCGACATCTGCGCCTGGATGATCGCCGAGATGCAAGCCGAATTGAAAGCACTGCACCCGATCTTGCGGCCGGACACCTTGTAGCGGGCTGCAGGCGACAAGCACGGCGCGGTCGCCGCGGACTACCTCGGAAACAGGCTGGGCAGCGGCATGTGCGCTTTAACGATGGGGGACTTCAGCACGACGAAGCTGAAATACTTGTCGATGCCGATATCCATGTCGGTCAGCCGTTCCATGATCGTCTGGTACTCGGCGATGCCGGCGGTCACGAACTTCATCAGATAGTCGTAGCCACCCGACACGAGGTGGCATTCGATGACCTGGTCGATCTTCTCAACCACGGCGAGAAAGCGGGCGAAGTCCACCTGGCGATGGTTCTTCAAGGTGATTTCGGTGAACACGGTCAGCGTCTGGCCGAGCTTGCCGATATTGATCTGCGCGGAATAGCCCTCGATGTAGCCCTCCGATTGCAGTCTCTTGACCCGCATCAGGCACGGGCTTGGCGACAGGTGCACCAGATCAGCCAGTTCCACGTTGGTGATGCGGCCGTTCTTCTGCAACTCGTACAGAATCTTGATATCGATCCGATCCAGTTTCACGGTCGTCTCCGCAGAACACGCCGCAGCACAAAATGCTGCCTTGCTCATAGACATTGACACTACCACAGCCCGTTGACCTGTCCATCCAAGCGGACAGCGCTTTGAAACGCAGCGGCTCCCGATTTTGACCCGGCTGCCGGAATAAAATTCTGCTTCGGCCGCAACTGCGGCAGCGGCTGCCTGCGCAACGCGTTAAATTGGCGCTTCAAGGCAGAGAGACCATGCGCGCACCACTGCAGAAAATCGAGACATCCGGCGAACTGCCACAGACAGCGGACGCGGTGGTGATCGGCGGCGGTATCGTCGGCATCTTCGCGGCCTACTATCTGGCCAGGCGCGGCCTGAAGGTCGCGCTTGTCGAAAAGGGCCGCGTCGGCGCCGAGCAGTCCTCGAGGAACTGGGGGTGGTGCCGCCAGCAGAACCGCGACGCGCGCGAGTTGCCGATGGCGACAAGAAGCATCGACCTGTGGCAGCGCTTTGGGGCAGAGACTGGCGAAGACACCGGCTTTCGCCGCTGCGGCCTGCTCTATCTCAGCAATGACGATACGGAACTGGCCGGCTGGGTGCGCTGGCGTGACTTCGCCAAAACGGCCGGCGTCACCACGCATATGCT
>NZ_RZTF01000136.1:0-14873 GCF_004023175.1 Mesorhizobium sp. M7A.F.Ca.MR.362.00.0.0 | reverse complement strand
CCTCGATGCCGAGGTCGAGCTGCGCTCGGTGGCCGCGACGCGGCCATCTGCCGTTGCAGGACTTCATTCTCGGCAACCGCCGAACCGCTCTGCTGCCCGGTGAGATGGTCACGGCCATCCGCGTGCCGAAGCCCAGCGGCACGTCGGCTTTCGTCAAGCTCGGCGCGCGCCGTTATCTCGTCATTTCCATCGCCATGGTGGCGGCGCGTCTGGTCGTCGAGGATGGCATCGTCAACGACGCCGCCGTCGCCGCCGGATCCTGCTCGGTGGTGGCCAAGCGGCTGGCCGGCGTCGAAGCCGCGCTGCGCGGACTGCCGGTGGACGGCGGACTTGCCGACGCGGTCCTGGCCGCGCCGATGAGCGAACTGTCACCGATCGCCGATGTGCGCGGCAGCGCCGAATACCGGCTCGATGCGGTGCGCGAAATCGTTGCCCGCGCCGTGCTTGCGGCTGTGAGACGGACGACCGATGACGAGGTGGCGGCGGCATGAGCCAAGTTCAACCTGAAGTGCGTGAAGCTCTGTCCGATCTCGGCAACGTCCAGCCTGGCTTCGGCCCGGAGCGCGCTGACATCGCCTTCGAGGTCAATGGCACCGCCGTCTCGGTCAATGTGCCGCCGCTGCGCCGGCTGTCCCTGGTGCTGCGCGATGAATTGGGGCTGACCGGCACCAAGGTCGGCTGCGATGCCGGTGACTGCGGCGCTTGCACGGTGCTGGTCGACGGCGATCCCGTCTGCGCCTGCCTGATGTCAGCGGCTTCCGCCGCCGGGACGTCGGTGACGTCAGTCGAAGGCCTCGCCAATGGCCGGCTGTCGGCGCTGCAGGCGTCATTCCTCGCCCATGGCGCGGCGCAATGCGGCATCTGCACGCCGGCGCTGCTTGTCGCTGCAACCGCATTGCTGGACAGACAGCCAAGCCCGACCGAGGTGGAGGTGCAGGACGCACTGGGCGGTATTCTCTGCCGCTGCACCGGCTACCGTAAGATCATCGCGGCGGTGATGGATGCCTCCCTGCAGGCAACAAGCCTTGATTTCCGCTTGCCTCAATCAGGCCAAGCAATCGGCTCCTCGCCCATCCGGCTCGACGGCGTGCCGAAGGTTACTGGCGGTGAAAAATTCGGCGGCGATTCCTTCCCCGCCAATGCGCTGGCCGTGCTGGTGGTCCGCTCGCCGCACTATCACGCCAGCTTCGCCTTTGGCGACCTCGACGGCTGGACGAAGGCGCATCCCGGCATAGCCGGTGTCTTCACAGCCGCCGACATTCCCGGAAAAAACTGTTTCGGCGCTATCGGCCCGTTCGCCGACCAGCCGGCTCTGGCCGAAGGGTTTGCGCGGCTTCGCGGCGAGGCGGTGGCGCTGGTTGCCGGCGAGCGCGAGGCGATCCTCGATCTCGATTTGTCGGGTTTTCCTGTCCGCTGGAGCGAGCTGCCGCATTTTCTGCAACCTACTGAGGCGCAGGCTGAGGGTGCTGCGCTGATCCATGAAAGTCGGCCGGCGAACCTGCTCACCTCCGGCCTGGTCGAGCGAGGCGACCCCGAAATGGCGCTTGCCGGCGCTGCGTTCACCGTGTCCGGCGCCATCGACACCTCCTATGTCGAGCACGCCTATATCGAACCGGAAGCCGGCTATGCCTATCTGGACGGCGACACGCTGGTGGTCGTCGCCTGCACCCAGGCGCCCTACATGGACCGCGACGAGACGGCGAAGGTGCTCGGCCTAACCGTCGACAAGGTGCGCATCGTGCCGACCGCGACCGGTGGCGGTTTTGGCTCCAAGCTCGACGTTTCGCTGCAGCCGCTGATCGGCCTTGTGGCCATGAAGACGGGGCGGCCGGCGGCACTTGCCTACACTCGCACCGAATCGATGATCTCGACCACCAAGCGCCATCCGGCCGAGATGAAAGCGACCATCGGCGCCGATGCCGACGGCCTTGTCACCGGCATGATCTTCGACGGTGACTTCAACACCGGCGCCTATGCAAGCTGGGGCCCTACCGTGGCCAACCGCGTGCCGGTGCACGCCTCCGGACCCTACGCGACGCCGAATTACCGCGCCGAAGGCCGCGCCATCCACACGCATGGGCCGATCTCCGGCGCCTTCCGCGGCTTCGGCGTGCCGCAGGCGACGATCATGCAGGAGACGCTGTATGACGAGCTAGCCGGCAAGCTCGGCATGGACCGGCTCGATTTTCGCTTGAAGAACTGCCTTCGTAACGGATCCGAAACGGTTACCGGGCAGCTTCTGGAGTCCGGCGTCGGCATTGCCGAATGCCTCGAATCGCTGCAGCCGCACTGGGTGCGCGCAACGGCTGATGCGGATGCATTCAACAGCGCCAGCAGGGATAGAAAGCGCGGTGTTGGCATCGCGTCCTGCTGGTATGGCTGCGGCAACACCTCGCTGCCCAACCCGTCGACCATCCGGGTCGGCATCGCGGCTGACGGCACGGTCATCCTGCACCAGGGCGCTGTCGATATCGGCCAGGGTTCGAACACGGTCATCGCCCAGATATGCGCCGACGCGCTCGGCCTGCCGCTTGAGAAATTTCAGTTGAAGAGCGCCGATACAGCCATCACCCCCGACGCCGGCAAGACCTCGGCCTCGCGCCAGACCTTCGTCACCGGCAAGGCGGCCGAAAAGGCTGGCCGCGCCTTGCGCGAAAAGATCCTGCGCTTCGCCAATGTTTCGGAAAAAGCCGCTCTGCAACTGGACGGTTCGGCGATCGTCATCCGCGAGGGAGAAGCCACCCGCCGCATCGATCTCACCACATTGGACGTGGATGCCGAAGGCTTCGTCTTTCGCGCCGAGGAGACCTACGACCCGCCGACGCTGCCCCTCGACGCCAAGGGCCAGGGCAAACCCTACGCCGTCTACGGCTATGGCGCGCAGATCGCCGAATTGGAGGTCGACCTCAAGCTCGGCACGGTGAAGCTGCTGAAAATCACCGCCGCGCATGATGTCGGCAAGGCGATCAACCCGCTGCTGGCCGAGGGCCAGATCGAAGGCGGCATTGCGCAAGGCATCGGCATGGCGCTGATGGAAGAGTATATCCCCGGCCGCACCGAGAATTTGCACGATTATCTCATCCCGACCATTGGCGACGTGCCGCCGATCGAAACCATCCTGATAGAAGTTCCGGATCCGGAAGGACCCTTTGGTGCCAAGGGTTTGGGCGAGCACGTGCTGATCCCGACGGCGCCGGCGATCCTCAACGCCATCCGCCACGCCACCGGCGTGCTGGTCACCAAGATTCCGGCGACGCCGACGCGTATCCGCGCTGGCATCCGCGAAAAAGATGGCATCCGCGAAAAGGAGGCACGCCGATGAGCGAGCTTGCCGAACGCTTCGAGACCCATGATCCCGGCGAGAAGCTGGTGGCGGAGAAGATCCGCTGCGATGCCTGTCCGGTGATGTGCTACATCGCTGACGGGCGCACCGGCGCCTGCGACCGCTACGGAAATGTCGGCGGCAGGATCGTGCGGATGGATCCGCTGACCATCCTCGATCATGCGGCCGAGACCGGCGCGGCGATCGTGCCGTTCGTCGCCGAGGGCGAGGCATGGGATGGCGAACTGGTCAACACCGGCCGCCGCTTCGTCACCGCAATCGGCGCCGGCACCACCTATCCCGACTACAAGCCGGCCCCCTTCATCGTCAGCCAGGAGGTCGAAGGCGTCGATCTCGTCACCGTCGTCACCGAGGGCATCTTCTCCTATTGCGGCGTCAAGGTGAAGATCGATACCGACCGTCACCTCGGTCCCGAGACGGCAATAGTCCGCGCAGCCGGCGAAGCGATCGGCCATGTCACGACGGGCGAGTATGGCTCGCAGATGCTGTCGCTGGGCGGTGTGCACCATCTGACCGGCGGCTCCAAGGCCGAGGGACGCGCCACCTGTGACGCGCTGCTCAATCTGTGCAACCGCAAGCCGGTGGAACTGGCCATCGACGGCGGCGCCACCATCATAGTCGAAGCCGGCAAAGCACCTGTCATCGACGGCAAGCAGGAACACCGAATGCGCGTCGGCTGCGGCTCGGCCACCATCGGCATGTTCGCCACGCAATGGCGCGGCCTTGTCGACGAGGTGGTGGTGGTCGACGACCACATCACCGGCGTCGTTTCCGAGCATCAGGCCGGCAAGGTGCTGGGCTGGCAGGATACCGGGATAAAAATCATCGGCCGCCGTTCGACGCCGGGCCGCTATTTCAAGGTCTCCGAACCCGGGCTTGGCTGGGGCGGCACCAGCATTTCAGACCCGCTGTCGATCCTCGGAGAGTGGAACGCCAAGAAAGGCGCGCGGCCGGGGCTGTCGCTGCTGATGGTGTCGACCACCGGGGAACAGTTCGCCTATTACGAACTCGACGACGAACTGAAACCGGTGCAAAAACCTTTCCCCGAACGGCTGCAGAAGTCGGTCGGGCTGATCGAGGACAATTGCGAGCCAGCTTTGTGCACAGTGCTGTTCATCGGCGGCGCCGGCGGCTCGCTGCGGGCCGGCGTCACCGAAAACCCGGTCAACCTCACCCGCTCGGTTCAGGGCCTGACCACCTATGTCACGGTCGGCGGCGCGCCGGTCTATGTCTGGCCGGGCGGCGGCATCACGCTGATGGTCGATGTCACCAGAGTGCCTGAGGGTGCCTTCGGCTATGTGCCGACGCCGGCGCTGGTGGCGCCTATCGAATTCACGCTGCGCCGCGACGACTATGTCAGGCTCGGCGGGTACGAGGCCGAGATCCGCAGCGTCGAGGATATTGTCGCAAAAGGCGGTGAGTACCTCAATCCGCGCCGCGGCACAGGCGCCGAAGCCACCAATCCATGGCCGCCACTCGCGCAGCTACGTCGTGCCGGCTCGGACGGGGCCGGGTGATGCAAGGCCCGCAAGCCCACTGGCTGCAGGACGGCAAGCGGCTGCATCTCAACCACGGGCCGATCGACCTGATCGTCGAGGTTTTTGGTGAGGCGGAAGAATGCCGCCAAGCCTATGAACAGGCCGTAGCGCGGTTCCAGACGATCCTGATGGAGCTGGTCGAGGAGCTCCCCGAATTGCGGCTCCCGACGTTTTTCCTCGCGCCGCGCACCTTCGCGGGCTCGACGGCGCGCCGCATGGAAACAGCCGTCATGCCCCTGGCGGAATGCTTCATAACTCCGATGGCCGCGGTCGCAGGATCGGTAGCCGACGAAATGCTCGCCGCATTGCTTGCCGGTCGCAAGCTCGAGCGCGCCTATGTCAATAATGGAGGCGACTGCGCGCTCCATATCGGCAAGGGCCAGTCGATGGGTCTGGCGGTCGCCGGCACCGGCAACGGCATGGCGGACCGGATCACGATCCGCGCGGAAGATGGCGTTCGCGGCGTTGCCACCAGCGGCTGGCGCGGCCGCTCCTTCTCGCTTGGCATTGCCGACGCCGTCACCGTGCTGGCGCGGACCGGTGCCGAGGCCGATGCGGCAGCGACCCTCATTGCCAACGCGGTGGACCTGCCCGGCAATCCGGCCATCAAGCGCATTCCAGCACATGAACTGTCGCCCGACAGCGATCTCGGCGCGCGCCTGGTGACACATGGTGTCGGCACGCTTGGCCTTGGCGAAGTGGCGCGGGCGCTGGACAATGGCCTTGCCGTCGCCGAAGATTTTCGCCGGCGCGGCCTGATTGCCGCATCGGCGCTGTTTCTTGGCGGTGAGATCCGCATCAGTGGCTCGGTCGCGCTTGCAGCGCCCAACAAAAGTTCGAGGGAGGAAGTTGCCCATGCCTGAGTTTTCGATCCGCAAAATCGCGGTGCTGACCGAAGAGATTTTTCACGAGGGCGGGCCGGTGGCCCAGGTGCCGCGCCGCCGCGCCGCCGCCATGGCCCTGGTGAAAAACCCGTTCGCCGGGCGCTATGTCGAAGACTTGCAGAGCGCCATGAACGATCTGAAGCCGCTCGGCCTGTTGCTCGCCGACCGGCTGATCGCGGCGCTCGGCGGCGACGTCAAGCAGATCGACGGCTACGGCAAGGGCGCCATTGTCGGCACGGCGGGCGAGTTGGAGCACGGTGCGCTGTGGCATGTGCCCGGCGGCTACGCCATGCGCGAACGGCTCGGCGACGCCAAGGCGATCGTGCCGTCGGCCAAGAAGGTCGGCGCGTTCGGTTCAAAGCTCGATGTACCGCTCGGCCACATCAACGCCGCCTATGTGCGCAGCCATTTCGACGCCATGGAAGTCGGCATCAGCGATGGTCCGCGCCCGGACGAAATCCTGTTCTGCCTCGCCATGACCTGTGGCCCGCGCATCCACAATCGCATGGGTGGTCTCGCGGCCGATGACATCAAAGCCTGGGATGGCTTGCGGTGAGCGGCGAGGACAATCTGCTCAAGCTGGTCGAGGTCGAGACCCCGGACGACCAGGATTACCTGCTGCAGGAGCAGGTCGGCTTCATCCTGCGCAAGGCGCATCAGCGCCATGTCGCGATCTTTGCCGCGCATATCGGCGATCTGACGCCGCCGCAATTCGCGGCGTTGGCCAAGCTGCGTGACGTCGGCGAGACCTCGCAGAACCAGCTCGGCACGCTGATCGCGATGGATGCGGCGACGGTGAAGGGCGTCATCGACCGGCTGAAGGCGCGCGGCCTGGTCGAGCTTTCCAGGCACGAGGTCGACAAGAGACGGCTGCTGGTCAATCTGACCGCGGCAGGCCGCGATGCCATTGACCGCCTGATCCCGCTGGCGCGCGAGATCACCCAGGAAACGCTGGCGCCGCTCTCCGCCAAGGAGATCGCCACCTTCATGAAGCTGCTGGTGAAGCTGGCTTAGACCGCCGGGCGCCAAAAAGGCACCCGGCAGGAAGCTTGGCTCAGAGGCCGTTGTCCTTCAGCACCTGGGCAGCGTTTTCCTTGGTGATCTTCTCGGTCGGCAGAGTGATGGTCTTTTCGACCTTCTCGCCGTTGAGGAACTTGATCGCCTGGCGCAGGCCTTCGGCACCGGGAGTGACATAGGTGAAGGTTGCCGTCAGCTCGCCCTTGTTGACCATCTGCACGCCTTCGTTGGGCAGGCCGTCGATACCAATGAACTTGATGTCCTTTTCGCGGCCGACATCCTTGGCGGCGAGATAGGCACCATAGGCCATCGGGTCGTTGTGGCCGTAAACGAGATCGATCTTCTCGTTGCTCTTCAGCGCGTTGGCCATCAGATTGTAGGCCTGATCCTGCTTCCAGTCGCCCGATTGCTGGTCGAGCAGATATTTGATGCCCGGCTCCTTGTCGGTGAATTCGTGGAAGCCGTCGTGGCGGTCATGCGCCGGCTGGGTGCCCATGCCGCCCCAGATCTCGACGACGTTGCCTGCAGCCTTGCCCTTGCCGCCAAGCAGTTCGACGGCATATTCGCCGGCCGCGCGGCCGATCAGCGCGTTGTCGCCACCGACGAACTGCGTGTAGTCCTTGGTCTCGACATTGCGGTCGAGCACGAAGACCGGGATCTTGGCATCGATCGCCTGCTGCACGACGCCGGTCAGGCCGGCCGATTCCTTCGGCGACACCAACAGCGCATCGACTTCCTGGCGGATCAGGTTCTCGACATCGGCGACCTGCTTTTCGGTCTTGTCCTCGCCGTCGGTGATGATCAGTTCGACCTCGGGATGCTTGGCGGCTTCGGCCAGAATGTCCTTGTTGAACTGCGCGCGCCAGGGCTCGATGGTCGTCACCTGCGAGAAGCCGATCTTCCACTTCTTGTCCTGGGCGAAGGCATTGCCGGTGGTCAGAAGCGCGGTGGTGGTCAGCAGTGCCGCGGTCACGGCGGCAAGCTTCAGCATGTCACGTCGTTTCATTTTTTGTTTCCTCCGAGATTGAGAGACGGTGTCTCTTGCGACGGCCGCTTTGCCGCGGCCGTTTCCTTGTGCGCCGATTGCCCGCCGGGCAGGCGCAGATAGGCCAGGAGATCACCGGCATTGCGCTCCTGCACGAGCACGGTGCCGATGATGATCATCCCCTTCAGCACCAGCTGAAGGTTCGAATTGATGTTGTGGAGCTGCAGGATGTTGGAGAGCAGACCGAAGATCAGCACGCCGCAGAACGTGCCGGTGAGGCTGCCGCGCCCGCCCATCAGGCTGGTGCCGCCGATGACCACGGCGGCGATGGCGTCGAGCTCCAGCCCGGCGCCGGCATCCGGCTTGCCTTGCCGGTACTGTGCGACATAGAGCACGGCGGCGATGCCGGCGAGCAGCCCCGAGACGGCATAGGTTGCGATCTTGACGCGGCCGGCGGCGATGCCGGAGAGGCGCGCCGCCTCCTCGTTGCCGCCGATGGCGTAGACGTAACGGCCGAACGGCGTGAAGCGCAGCACCGCGCCATAGATCAGGATGGCGCTGAGGAAGAACAGGCCCGGCATCGGGATGATGCCGAACACCAGCGAGCGCAGGATCTCGAAATCGGCGGTCGCGTTGGAGCCGGTATAGACCGGCAGCACCGCATTGTTCTGGCCGGCGGTCAACCGTGCGATGCCGAGCGCCGTCACCATCATCGCCAGGGTGACGATGAAGGGCTGCAGCCGCCCGGCAACGATGATGAAGCCGTTGAGCGCGCCGAACAGCAAACCAACGCACGGCGCCACCAGCAGCACGCCGAGCACACCGAATTTCGGCTCGATCTGCGGCAGCAGAAACCACAGCGACAGGCAGCACAGGACCACGCCGACGACGGCGGGCGTGACCAGGCCGCGAATCCCGTCCAGCTTGATCTCACGGAGGAGGTCGGCGCCGGCACGGGATTTTGCCAGGTTCTGGAAAATGAAACGGGTGACGACGAAACCGAGGCAAAGCGCCACCAGGGCGACGGTTGGCACGCCCAGCACGACGCCCGGCGTCACGCCTGGAACCGTCAGCAGCATGGCGCAGACCACCGAGCAGATGGCCATTAGCGAGCCGACGGAGAGATCGATGCCGCCGGTGATGATGACAGCCGTCATGCCAGTGGCGATCAGGCCGGTGGTCGACACCTGGCGCAGCACATCGAGCAGATTGCCGTAGGAGAGGAAGATGTTGTTGCCCTTCGAGCTCATCGGCGAGCCCAGGACACCGATCAGGAAGATGGCGATCAGGCCCCAATAGAGCTTGGTCCGGGACAGGAGTTTCAAAACGGTCATGCGGCTGGTCTCGATATGGTCCGGCGCGGGGCGGCGAGGCGCATGATGGCCTCCTCACTGGCCGCGTCGCGGGAAAGAATGCCTGTCTGGCGGCCATCGGCCATCACCAGGATGCGGTCGGAGAGGTGCAGCAGCTCCGGCAGTTCGGAGCTGATGACGGCGATGGCGAGACCGTCGCGCGCCAGCTTGAAGATCAGGTCGTAGATCTCGCGTTTGGCGCCGACATCGATGCCGCGCGTCGGCTCGTCGAGCAACAGCACCCTCGGCTTCGTCGCCAGCCATTTGCCGATGACAACTTTCTGCTGGTTGCCGCCCGACAGCGTCCCGGCGGGCTGGTCGATGTCCCGGCAGCGGATGCCGAGGGCCTTGACCGCCTGCCGCGCCAGCCCCTGCTCGCCGGCCAGCGAGCGGATGCCGAAGCGGGCCAGCGAGCCGACCAGCGGCAGCGCGACATTGTCCGCGATCGAAGCCTGCAGATGCAGCCCTTGCGTCTTGCGGTCCTCGGTCACCAGCGCAATGCCCAGCCGCCTCGCATCGCGCGGCGAACGGATGTCCACGGGATGGCCGTCAATACGGATTTCGCCGCCGGTGCGGCCATTGCTCGAGCCGAAGATCGCTTCCAGGATCTCGGTGCGGCCCGAACCCAGCAGCCCGCCAATGCCGAGGATTTCTCCGGCGGCAAGATCGAAGCCGACGCCGTCGATCACCGTGCGCCAACCATGCGCATCGGGCTTCGACAGCGACAGGTTTTCGACCGAAAGCACGGTCATGCCGCTGGTGTTGCGCTCTTCCTCGGAGGAAGCGAGCAGGTTGCGGCCGACCATCGCCGAAATGATCGTATCTTCGTCGAGCCTGGCCATCGGCTCGGTCAGCACATGGCGGCCGTCGCGAAACACGGTGACGCGGCCGGCCAGATGCATGACCTCGTCGATGCGGTGCGAGATGTAGACGATGGCGACGCCGCTGTCGGCAAGCTGGCGGATGATGCGGAACAGCCGCTGGCATTCGGCCGGCGAAAGCGCCGAGGTCGGCTCGTCCATGATCAGGATGCGTGCCGACATCGACAGAGCCTTGGCGATCTCGACCAGTTGCTGCTCGCCGACACGCAGGGCGCCGACGCGGGCTTGCGGATCGAGTTCGATGCCGAGCCGCTGCAACAAAGCACCTGCCGCGCGGCTGCTCGCCTTGCGGTCGACGATCAGCCCGGCGATCAGCTTCTCGCGGCCGAGGAAGATGTTGTCGGCGACGCTGAGCTCGGGCACCAGGTTGAGTTCCTGATGAATGATGGCGATGCCGGCATCCTCGGCGTCGCGCACGCCGGCGAAGCTGACGGGGCGGCCATCGACGCTCACCGTGCCGTCATAACCGGTATAGACGCCGGAGAGGATTTTCATCAGCGTCGACTTGCCGGCGCCGTTCTCGCCCATCAAGGCATGAACCTCGCCGCGACGCAGCTCAAAGCCGACATCGACAAGCGCGGCGATGCCGCCGAAGCTCTTGGAAATGCGCTCGGCACTCAGAACGATGTGCGACCGATCGGCCGCACCGTGCTGCGGGGACAGGCAATTGCTCTCTTGCATGACAATGGCGGCCTCCCTTCCGTCGTCGTCAACTTCCCGCAAACGCTAATCTAAACGTTTCGATCATGTCAAGCCGATATAAGGTGCCGGACGTTTGGTGCAATTCGATTCTTGCTAAAAAGGACAGGATTCCGTACGTATTGGCCAGCAAAGGTGGCGAAACGTTTCGAAAATGACAGCGTCAGGGCAAAAAAGACACCGCAAATCCACCGCGCCCACCATGCTTCATGTGGCTGAAGCGGCGCGTGTTTCTGTCGCCACCGTTTCGGCGCTGATCAATGGCACGGCGACGGTCAGCCCGGAGCTTAGCCAGCGCATCGAGCAGGCAATCCGCGATATCGGCTACAAGCGCAACGCGATCGCCCGCAGCCTGAAGATGGGCACGACCCGCACCATCGGACTGACCGTGCCGCACATCACCAACCCGTTCTTCACCGATGTCGTCTCGGTCATCCAGCAGGCCTTCGACCGGGCCGGCTATGCCGTCATGCTGTGCTGCACGGACGAGGATTTGAACACCCAGGACGACCAGATCAGGCTGCTGCTCGACCGCATGGTCGACGGGCTGATCGTGGCGCGCGTCGGCGACGGCGCGATCCTCAAGCGGATCGTCGACGACGCCAACGTGCCGGTCGTGCTGCTCGATCGTATCTGCAAAGGCATCGACACCGATGCCGTGGTGCTGGACAACCAGCGCGCGGTGTTCGACGCCATCACCTATCTGATCAATCTCGGCCACCGGCGCATCGGTTACATCACCGGCACCTCGGACATCTCGCCGATGCATGACCGCATGGCGGGATATCGCGAGGCGCTTCACGCCGCCGGCCTGCCGATCGCCGAGGAGCTGATCCGCTTCGGCAATTTCCACGAGATCGACGGCTATAACGAAACCATGCAGATGCTTTCCTCGCATGATCGTCCAAGCGCGATCTTCTCGGCCAACAATCCGATGGTGATCGGCACCATGAAGGCGATCCGCGACATCGGCCTGTCCTGCCCGGAAGATATTTCGGTCGCCTGCTTCGACGACTTTCCATGGTCCGACGTGTTCCAGCCGCAGTTGACCACGGTGGCCCAGCCCGTGCAGGCGATCGGCGAACAGGCGGCCAATCTGCTTCTCGACCGTCTCGCCGGCAACAGGGACGCGCCGCCGCGCAAGCTTTTGCTCAAGGGCCGGCTGATGATCCGCAATTCATGCCGTCCGCTCGGCGCGATTGCGCAGAGCGTGAGCGCGTAGCCTTCCCCCGGCGTAAGTCGTACCAGGATTTGTCAGGCCGCCTGCGACAGGGATTTGTGCGCGTCGGCCAGGATCTCGAACGATCGCACCCGTGCCGCATGATCAAAAATCTGCGCGGTGACCATCAGCTCGTCGGCACCGGTGCGGCGCACGAAGGCATCGAGGCCTTGCCGCACCGTTTCCGGAGAGCCGACGACGGCGCAGGACAATGCCTGGCCGAGCATTGTCTTTGCCATCGGATCGAGATCGCGGTCATAGTTCTCGACAGGTGGCGGCAGCCGGCCGGCCCGACCGGTGCGCAGATTGACGAAAGCCTGTTGCAGCGAGGTGAACAACAAACGGGCCTCCGCATCGGTGGGCGCGGCGAAGACATTGAGGCCAAGCATGACATGCGGCTTGTCGAGCTGCTCGGACGGCTGGAAGCGCGAGCGGTAGACATCCAGCGCGTGATCCAGCTCCGCCGGCGCGAAATGCGAAGCGAAGGCGTAGGGCAGGCCGAGCATGGCGGCGAGCTGCGCGCCGTAGAGGCTGGAGCCGAGGATCCAGACCGGCACGTTCTGGCCTTCGCCGGGCACGGCGCGAATTCGCTGGCCTTCCTCGGCCGGCTGGAAATAGCCCATCAGCTCGACGACATCCTGAGGGAAATTGTCGACCCCGGCCTCGAGATTGCGGCGCAAGGCACGGGCGGTGCCCATGTCGGTGCCGGGCGCCCGGCCGATGCCGAGATCGATGCGGCCCGGATGCAAGGCGGCCAGCGTGCCGAACTGCTCGGCAATCACCAGCGGCGAATGGTTGGGCAGCATGATGCCGCCGGCGCCGACACGAATGGTCTTGGTTCCGCCGGCGACATGGGCAATGACGACGGCTGTGGCCGCGCTGGCGATACCCGGCATGTTGTGATGCTCGGCCAGCCAGAAACGCTTGTAGCCCAAGCGCTCGGCATGGCGGGCAAGAACGAGCGAGTTGGCCAGCGACTGCGAGGCATCGCTGCCTTCGACGATCGGCGACAGGTCGAGAACGGAAAGAGCGGTCATGGATGGGATCCTGTGTCAGGACCGCATGTAGGAAGCATCCGGCGGCGCCGCAAATTCAAAAATATTGATCAGCCTTTGATAGCTTCGGGGTCGGCGATGTCGTCCTCCTCGACGACAACCGCGTGCTGCGCGGCGAGAAAATTGCCGACATGGCTGAGCCCGTCGAAATGATCGCAGAATACCTTGATGACGACCAGCAGCGGCACCGCCATCAGGGCGCCGACGAAGCCCCACAACCATGACCAGAAGGCGATGGCGATCAAGATTGCCACGGCGTTGATCTCCAGACGCCGGCCGACCACCATCGGCGTCACGAACTGGCCTTCGACGATGTCGCACAAGATCACGAAGGCCGGCGCCAGAAGCGCGTAGAAGATGGTATCGAAGCTGATCAACGCCATGACCGTGACAAGCACGATGGTGATCAGCGCTCCGACATAGGGCAAGAAGTTGAGCAACGCCGCGGCGGCTCCCCAGACCAGCGGGTTGGGCATGCCGAGCGCCCACAGACCGAGAGCGATGACCGTGCCGAGGCCGGCATTGATGATGGTGACGGTGAGCAGATAGTGCGAGATTTCGCGCTCGACGTCATAGACGACGCGCAGCGCCCGTTTCTTTTCGCTGAGGCTGGCGAAGGACTGGATGATCTTTTCATAAAACATCGTGCCGGAGGCGAGCAGGAACAGCGATAGCACGAAGATGATGGTCAGGCCTGTCCCGGCCGACAGGATGTTGCTGGCGGCCGCCGACAGGATGCCGGACTGCGCCATCGCCACCCTCTGGATGCCCGGCTCCTGCGACGTCTGGGTCAGCTGTTCGATCTGATGCGAAATCTGCATGATCTTCTCGAGTGGGCGGCGCAATTGCGCCAGCCGTTCGGCAAGTTGCTGGCCTATCGAAGAGGTGTTGTTGATGAGGTCGATGATCGGTCCGCTGAGCAGGTAGCCTACGCTGGCAAAGATGCAGATCGACAACAGCACCAGAAGGGTCGCCGAAACCACTTCGGAGATGCCGTGCCTGCGCAGGAGCCTAACGATCGGCGTCAGCGTCAGCGCCAGCAGGAAAGCCAGAATGACCGGCATGAAGAAAGCGCGAGCGAAGTAGAGCGCATAGATGGCCATGAACAGGAAAATGCCGACGAGCAGCGAGCGCATCAGATGCGTGTCGGCGCGGGCCGCAACGCGCGAATCCGACTCGTCGGCGATGGCGCGGCCCAAGGCAGCGGGTTCGGTTTTCATGCTCACCCTCGAGCCGGCGCCCTCGGCGATCGGCTATTGCTTGCATGAACGCAGAGTTATGGGCGCAGGTTCCATGAGCCGGCTTCCGGAATGAGGCCCGTTTGCACGGGTCCGGAAATCAGAGCGCGCCGCAGCATCCAGGCCTGCACTCACGGCATTGGAAGAGAGATTTGGCTTTCTTCCCAATGTCGTGGCGACGCGGACGAAAAATCCGGCTTCTCAATTGCAGCAGCCAGCAGCCGACATTTCCGTCAGGCTGCCGGCGCGGTGACGGCTGTGCCAGCCCTGGCTGTTTCCTTGCGCACGATCGGCGCCACCCTGGTGCCGTAGAGTTCGATCGCCTTCATGATCTTGGCATGCGGCATGGTGCCGATCGCCATTTGCAGCAGGAAGCGGTCATTGCCGAAGATCTTGTGCTGGGCGACGATTTTTTCGGCCACTTGCTCGGGACCGCCGACGAACAACGCGCCGTTCGGGCCGCGCGACTGGTCGAAATGCGCTTGGGATGTCGGACCCCAGCCGCGCTCGCGGCCGATGCGGTTCATCACCTCCGCCTGCGGGCCGTAAAAATCGTGGGCCGCCTGCTCGGTCGTCTCGGCGATGAAGCCGTGCACGTTGATGCTGGTGGCAAGGCCCGCCGGGTCACCGCCGGCGCGCTTGGCGGCCTCACGGTAGAGATC
>NZ_RZTF01000135.1:12719-14927 GCF_004023175.1 Mesorhizobium sp. M7A.F.Ca.MR.362.00.0.0 | reverse complement strand
CTGGCGAGGAGCGCGTCGGCATAGAGGCGCCCGGCACCTCTGTGCGGCCGGCGCAGGAATGCGGATTGGTCGAGCCGCCAGAGCCGCTCGATTTCGCCGGCGAACGCCGGATTGGTGGTCGTGCCATAGCTAGCGCCGGGATAGAAGACGATCTCACCGGCGTATGGCGCTGGATTTGCGTGAATTATCGTCCGCGATCAAGCCTCGCAGGGCCGAGAAGACCGGCCTTGGATAGGAAGCCAAGGCCGGTCTTCTCGGTAGCAGTCTGCGGTGCTTAGGCCTTGTTTCCGATCACATGGTGGTGGTGGCGGTGATGATGGTGGTGGCGGACATGGTGGCGATGATGATGGTGGTGGCGATGATGCTTGGCCATCGGGGCCGCATTCGCGCTCGTCGCGCCGATGACGGGCACCGTGAAAGCCATTGCAACTGCAAGCCCGAGGGCCGAGAGGAGGGACTTCTTCATGGATCGTTTCCTTTTGTTTCGCGGGCGCATATGGATCGGGGCGATAGCCCGGCCGCCGCGAGTGGAATTACGCGCCTGAATTTTTTCGTCAGTATTTCCCGATTGTAGAATTTTGTTTCTGGACTGTTTCTGCCCAATCCAGCCTCCCGCCACCATGCATGGCAAGATCGAGAGAGGCGGCCATTGGCCGCCTGTTCGACTACATCGGCGGCACGACGCCGTTGTTTCCGACCACGACGCGGCTGGCGCTCAGCGCGCCGTCACTGCCCCGCTCAGCGGTGACGAAGACCGTCGCACCCGGCTTGAGGTCGGTCGGGGTCGCCGGCGCGAAGGTCACGACGGGCGTGGTTTCGGGGATCGAGATCTTCTTGGTCTGGCCGTTGTCATAGGTCAGCGTGACGGATCGCCCGCTTATATCGGTAACGTCGGCAACGGTGCCGTTGGTCATCCGGCTGTTCGGCTGCAGGTCCCAGGGGCGGTCACCCTCGCCGGTGCCTTTCAGCGCGGCCGGAAAGACCACCACCTCCAGGGCGCCGCTGCCGCCATCGGCTTTCGAAACCGAGGCAATGCCGAGGAAATCGCCCGGCTTGATGTCCTTTGCCGAGGCGTTGGCGCCGCCCGAGATCTTCCAGCCGGCCTTGAGCTTGATCGCGTCGGTATCGCCCTGGCGGGTTTTCACGGTGAGCAGCGTGGGCTCGAAACTGACCACCGTGCCGCGCACACGCAGCGCGTCTGCTGCTTGGGCGGCGCCTGCGCTGGCGACGGAAAGGCTGGAAATCGTGCCGAGCACGACCATGACTGTCTTCAAGTTCATTGCAAAAATCCTTCCGGGAACGAACTGGCTGGAACCGGATGGTTTCACGCCAGCGACCCGGAGATAACGAATGGGCGCGGCGAAACTGCCGGCAAAAGGCCAATCAGTCCTTCAAAACAACTTGATCGCGACGTGTGCGCGAGAGGGCCGCGCCAGGCACCCGGTTCACGATCCCGTGACGGCCTTTTTGGCTCTTGGCAAATCGCCGGCGAGAGGGCATCTTCCCGACCGTCTCAGGCAACACTCCTCATTTGATCAAACTCTTTCAGTCATGGAGTTGCCAATGCCCCATAATGCGAAAAGCGAACCCCACTCCGAACCGGCAACCAACGGGAGCGGGCCAGATTACAACACCCTCAGAGCGATGCGGGAGACCCGCGGTTACAGCGTGGAAGAGCTCTCCCTGACATGCGGCCTGGCGGTGGACGAAATTGAGGATATCGAAAGCGGCAGAGTGACCGACCCGTCGAAGCTGCGTCGTATTGTGTCCGCGCTTCACCTTCCCCAGGAGGCTCTGATCACCCCGGCTGCGCCGACGCCGGCGGCGCAAGGTCGATCGCTGGCGTAGATCCGCACCAGGCATTCCAGAGAACCCGCCAAGGCCCCTTGGCGGGTTTCTTTGTACCTGCCGCAGCGCTTTGCTTCAGCTTGGTACTTGCCGATCTGTTTATCGCACGCGCTTATGCGCGCTGCGGCCCTGGCTGCTGGACCCTAATCCGCCGTCCATAACGTTTTGAACCATGGATTTTCGACATGAGCCTGGAATCCGTTCGTGCCTTCTTCGCCGCCCACGCGCCCGACATTCACGTCATCGTCACGGAGGAGAGCTCGGCGACGGTGATGTTGGCGGCCGAGGCGCATGGCGTGCTGCCGGCACAGATCGCCAAGACGATCTGCCTGCGCGTCGGCGACCGCACCATGCTGGTGG
>NZ_RZTF01000135.1:1360-12709 GCF_004023175.1 Mesorhizobium sp. M7A.F.Ca.MR.362.00.0.0 | reverse complement strand
CTATTGCGACGTGTCGTTGCGTGAGTTCGACGAAGTGGTGCCAGCTGCGGGCGCCACCAATGCGGCGGTGCGGATTGCGCCGCAGCGCATGGTCGAGCTGATTGGGGCTGGTTGGGTTGATGTGTGCCAAGGGTAGCGCCAAGCCGAAGTTCA
This sequence comes from Mesorhizobium sp. M7A.F.Ca.MR.362.00.0.0, assembly GCF_004023175.1. NCBI lineage: Bacteria > Pseudomonadati > Pseudomonadota > Alphaproteobacteria > Hyphomicrobiales > Phyllobacteriaceae > Mesorhizobium > Mesorhizobium sp. M7A.F.Ca.MR.362.00.0.0. The sequence continues at coordinate 12,556 of NZ_RZTF01000135.1, read as the reverse complement.
AGCGGCAGAGCACATGGTTGCCCCTGATCCAAGATTTGGCCGGGCTGACCGGGGCATCTGGAGGGGCGGACTTCGGGGGCAAGTCCTTGTTCTAAATTGGTCGGAGTGGCCGGATTCGAACCGACGACCCCTTGACCCCCAGTCAAGTGCGCTACCGGGCTGCGCTACACTCCGGACCGGTCGCGATGTATCGTGATAACCCCGTGCGGGTCAACCGAATTCCGCGACTTTTATCCCGTTGCGATTGCCGGTGCCGGCGAGCCCTGCAAGGCCGGCCGCAACAGCAGTTGATGGCGGTATTCCAGCGCGATGGCGCCCCAGATCAGGCCGAGCAACAGGTAGACATGGCGCCAGTGGTCGATGTCGATGAAGGTGCCGAGCCCGATATTGCCGATGAAGGCGACATAGGCGCACAGGAGATAGGGCTGCCACGGCCGATCGCGCAGCAGGATGCGGAAGCCGGCGGCTATCGTCCATAGAACGAGCGCCAGGAACGACACGAAGCCGAGCCAGCCATAATCCATCAGCATCTTCAGCCAGATATCGTGGGTGTCTTCGCCGAAGATCGTGCCGAAGACCAGCGGGCCGATGCCGAACGGATGCTCCATCGCCATCTGGAAGCCGATGCCGTAGCGGGCGAAGCGGCCGAGGCGGGCGGTGTCGTAGCTCTGTTCGAGATGGGCACGGTTGGAGAACATCTCCGATACGCCGGGCAGCTGCAGGATGACGATCATGGCGACGACCAGCAATGCCAGCGCGGCCATCGTCATCACCACCACACGCAGCCGGAACTTGCCACTGGCGCTTTGCAGGAACAGGCAGCCGGTGAGCAGGACGGCCGAGACGGCGAACATGCCCCAGGCGCCGCGGGAGAAGGAGAAGAAGATGCCGGCGGTGATGATCAGCAGCGGCACCGCCAGCAGCGGCATGCGTGTCACCGGTCCGGTCAAAAGCAGATAGAGCAGATAGATGCCGGGCAGCACCAGGAACGGGCCGAACACGTTCGGATCCTGGAAGGCGCCGGCGGCACGATCGTATTTGGTGAACATCTCGGCGCCTGGAAAGGCATGGAAATAGCCTGCAATGCCAAGCAGCGAGGTGGCTACGGCCGAAACCACATAGGCAATGAAGATCAGCCGGTAGAGGCCCGGCTGTACGGCGGTGATCGATGCGAAGAACACCGCGCTGAAGGCGAGAAACAGCGAGACGGCGAGATAGAGCGGCGTGTTGGCGAGGTCCGCCATCTGCGTCATGGAGATCATGCCGCCGATGTTCATCGTCACCAGCAGCACCAGCAGCGGCGTGGCCGCGCGGGAAATCCTCAGGCCGAAAAGCGCCCAGATGGCGATCAGCCCGGCCATGTAGAGCTCATAGGGCGCCGGCTCGCTGATGACGAAGCCGGACAGCAGAATGCCGAGGAAGACCGCGCCCGAGGAAATCAGCGCGATCAGCTTGGCGTTGACCGCCGCGCGCGGCACGTCATGGGCGATCGCGCTCAATAGGCGTTTTCCGTGTTGAGCAGCCGGATCGGCGTCAGGAACAGGATCCGCAAATCGAACAGCAGCGACCAGTTCTCGATGTAGTAGAGATCGTACTCCGTGCGCATGCGGATCTTCTCGTTGGTGTCCATCTCGCCGCGCCAGCCATTGATCTGCGCCCAGCCGGTGACGCCGGGCTTGACCTTGTGGCGGGCGAAATAGCCGTCGACGACCTCGTTGTAGAGCAGGTTATGCGACTGCGCGGCGATGGCGTGCGGACGCGGGCCGACCAGCGACAGCGAACCCAGAAGCGAGTTGAAGAACTGCGGCAGCTCGTCGATCGAGGTCTTGCGGATGAAGCGGCCGACGCGGGTGACGCGCGGATCGTTCTTGGTCACCGTCTGCTTGGCGGTTGGGTCGGCCTTGTCCGTATACATCGAACGGAACTTGTAGACCTCGATGATCTCGTTGTTGAAACCGTGCCGCTTCTGATGGAACAGCACCGGACCCTTGCTGTCGAGCTTGATGGCGATGGCGGTCGCCAGCATCACCGGCGAGAACACCACGATGCCGATCAGGCTGAAGACGATGTCGAAGGCGCGTTTGGCGACAGAATCCCAGTCGTTGATCGGCTTGTCGAAGATGTCGAGCATCGGCACCGCGCCGATGTAGGAATAGGCGCGCGGGCGAAACTGCAGCGCGTTGGAATGCGCCGAAAGCCGGATGTCGACCGGCAGCACCCACAGCTTCTTCAGCAGCTGCAGAACGCGCGATTCGGCGGTCAGCGGCAGCGATACGATCAGCATGTCGATACGCGCGATGCGGGCGAACTCGATCAGTTCCGAAATGGTGCCGAGCTTGGGGTAGCCGGCGACGATGGGCGGTGAGCGCTTGTCGCCGCGATCGTCGAAGATGCCGCAGATGCGGATATCGTTGTAGGGCTGCTTTTCGACCGAGCGGATCAGGATTTCCGCCGCCTTGCCGCCGCCGACGATGACGGCGCGCCGCTCCATGCGGCCATCGCGCGCCCAGGCCCGGATCAGCCTCGACATCACCAGCCTGAGGCCGAAGATGAGAACGAAGCCGACGACGAACCAACTGCCGAACAAAAGGCGCGAATAGTCTTCCGACATCTTCATGACGAACGCCGTCAGCGCCATCAGGGCGAAAGTGCCGGCCCAGACGAGCAGCACGCGGCCGAAATTGGCGATGGGCCGCATCAGGGCGACGATCTGATAGCAGTCGGTGACGTCGAGCAGCACCACGGCAAGGAACGAGCCCGCTGCCATCGTCACCGGATATTGCCAGGCGAGATAGTTGAAGAACCCGACATAGTGGAAATAGACGGCAAGCCCGGACAGGAACAGCAAGCCGAATTCGACCATGCGCAGGACACCGCTGACCATGATCGGCGACATCGTATCGCGCCTGTACTGCGAGGCGACCTGGCGGGCGACATCGTTCATGCCGCTTGGCGTGTCGCCATCGGCCGGGCCGTCGAATTTACGCACCGCCTCTGCTGAAAAGCGGCGCGCGGGGTCGATCTCGTTCATGAGGGCTTTCCGCAAGCTTCCCCACGGTCATAGCAAAAGAGAGCTAAGAAACCCTTGAAACAACGTATGGCTTTGGAACGGCTGATCCTGTGCCTACCTGTCGAGCGCGGCGAAATAGGCCTTCTCGATGTCGGCGGCCATCACATCGGCGCCGAAGCGTGCCTTGAGGTTGGCGCTATCGGGCATCAGGTCGCGATAGGCGGCCGGGTCGGCCAGCGCCTGGCTCATCCTGTCGGCGAGCTCGATTGGGTCAGGTCGGATCAGGGCAGGGGAACCGGTGTCGAATATCTCCGGAATGCCGCCGACCGCTGTTGCGATCATCGGCTTTCCCGCGGCAAGCGTTTCCAGGACGATATAGGGCATGGCTTCGGCGCGCGAGGGAACGATGATAAGCGCGGCAAGGGCAAAGGCCTCCCTGGCTGGCATCGGCGGCAGGAAGCGAACATGGCGCTCGAGCCCGAGGCGTTTCACTTGCCCGTGGTAACGCGGAAGGTCGTCGCCGTCGCCGACCATCACCGCGGTCAGCGCGCGGCCGAACCGTGGGCCGGCAAGCGCCAATGCGTCGATGAAGATGTCCGGTCCCTTCAGGTCGCGCATCATGCCGATATAAAGCAGGTCGGCTGCGTCCGGCGTGGTGATCACCGGCTCGAATTCAGTGGCGCGCAGGCCGTTATAGACGAGGGCGTTGGGAATGGGCGGCTCGCCGACCTTGTGGCGATAGGTCCGCCGCTCATAGTCCGAGACAAACAGCAGATAGTCGGTGAAGCGAGCCATGAAGCGTTCGAGCGCGAAGAACAGCTTTCCGATGACCGTGTTCTCGTCATAGTGCAGCGAGCCGCCATGCGGCGAATAAAGGCGGGCTACGCGAGACCTTGATACCCGCAACAATGAGCCGAACAGACGGGCATAGGCGCCACCCTTGGCGCCGTGCCCATGCAGTACGTCCGGCCGCAATTCCTTGATGATCCTGTATGTGCGCCAGGCCGAGGCGAGGTCGCCGGGACCGACGTGGCGCTGCATCGGCGTGCGATGAATGCCGAGCGCCAGCATGTCCTTCATTTGCTCGAACAGATGTTCCTCGAACGCTCCCCCTGTCGTCGAATCGCAGACGATGCCGACGGAATGCCCGGCGGCGACCTGCGCCTCGGTCAGATCGCGCACATGCCGGAAAATTCCTCCGACTGGTGAGCGAAAGCAATGGACGATCCTGAGCCTGTCCGCCACGTGGTGTCTGTCAGAACAGACGTTCGCGGACGTAGACCGTATCACCCGGCAGCAGCGGGTCGGAGGTGACCACGCGGCCGGTCATCACCTTGCCGTTGATGTCGCGGGTGATGTCGACGCTTTCCTGGTTGGCGCGCGGCGTGAAGCCGCCGGCAATGGCGATCGCCTTCTGCACCGTCAGGCCGGGAACATAGGAATATTGGCCGGCGGCGCCCACTTCGCCCATGACGAAGATCGGCCGGTAGCGGTCGATCTCAACCGAAACGTCGGGATCGCGCAGATAGCCTTGCCGCAATTTGTCGGCGATCTCCTTTTCCATCTGCTGCGCGGTGTGGCCGCGCGCCGGTATGGCGCCGACAAGCGGGAAGGAGAGATAGCCGGATTGATCGACGCTGTAGGTGTTGGTCAGCCCGTCCTGCTCGAACACGGTGACGCGGACGCGGTCGCCGGCGCCAAGACGATAGGGCTGATCGAGCACCTCGTGGAAGGCGGCCGGCGTCGGCCGGTAGCTGGAACAGCCCGCCAGCATCGATACGGCAAGCAGCGCGCGAAACAGGGAAGCAGTGCTTTTCATGACCGGACAAGTACCTTCGACTGGCCGCTGCGGCGTCGCAGCAAGCATCAGGGATCGAGGTCCGTTATCATCCTGTTAGGGTTAATGGCCGGTAAAGGGAGCGGCCGACACACGGGCCTCGGCAAGAGTTTTTTATGATTTTTGGCGGTTTTGTTTGTCACCCGCCAGTAAACCCTAACGGAAACTTACCGCGAGCTTAACCGCTGAGTTACCATAGTTGTTTACGGTGCGTGCTGACCCAGTATCGGAGTAGGGATGCATGTCCGTTCAGTCCGCGGCCGCAGATGTCGATGTCGATCTCAGGCAGCTCTTCGCCAGCCTGGCGAGGAATTGGCTGCGTATAGTCCTCGTCGTCCTGTTGGCGACCGGGCTGGCGTTCGCTTTCGCCTCGCTGGCAACCCGGCACTACAAGGCCGAGACGCAGGTGGAGATCGCGCCGCGCGAATCCATCTACACGCGGCCGGCCAGCAACAACAACGACACCGACAAGCCTATTCTCGACGAGCAGGGCGTCGCCACCCAGGTCCAGATCATTTCCTCCAACGAAATCCTCAAGCAGGTCTCGCAAAAGCTTGGTCTGGAAAAACTGCCCGAGTTCAATGAAGCGCTCGACATGTCGGCGGTGAGCCGCGCTCTGGTCCTGGTCGGGCTGAAAAGCGACCCGATGGAAATTCCGACGGAAGAGCGCGTGCTCAAGAAAATGCACGAGAAGCTCAACGTCTACGGCGTCGAGAAGACCCGCATCATTGCCATCGAGTTCTCATCGGAAGATCCCAAGCTCGCGGCCGCCGTACCGGACGCCATCGCCGCCGCCTATATAGCGGGGCAGGGGGCGGCCAAGCTGGAATCGAACAACGCCGCGGCAGACTTCCTGGCGCCGGAGATTGCCGACCTGCAGCGGCAGGTCAAGGATGCCGAGGCGAAGGTCGCCGCCTATCGCGCCCAGTCCGATCTTCTGATGGGTGGCAACAATTCGGTGCTGGCCACCCAGCAGCTTTCGGAACTGTCGAGCGAACTGTCGAAAGTGCGCGCCAACCGCGCCGCGGCCGAAGCGACCGCCGACGGTGTGCGCAGGGCGCTGCAGAACGGCGGTTCGCTGGATGCCGTGCCGGAGGTTCTGTCATCGGACCTGATCCAGCGCTTGCGTGAGCGACAGGTTGAATTGCGCTCCAACATCGCCGATCTGTCGACGACACTGCTTGGCAATCATCCGCGCATTCGCGCGCTGAAATCGCAACTGTCCGATCTCGACGCACAGATCCGCAGCGAGGCCCAGAAGATCATGAAAGGCCTGTTGATGCAGGCCGAGACGGCAAAGGCCCGCGAGAACCAGCTCGTCGCCGACGTCAACACGTTGAAAGCCGCTTCGGCGCAGGCCGGCGAGCAGCAGGTCGATCTCGACGCACTGCAGCGCGACGCGACCGCCAAGCGACAGCAACTCGAACTGTACCTGACCAACTACCGCGAAGCCGCTTCGCGCCAGGACCGCAATTATCTGCCCGTCGACGCCCGGATCGCCTCGAAGGCTTCGGTTCCCTCCGAGGCCTATTTCCCGAAGGTCGGGCCTATCGTCGGCGCGGCTTTCGCCGCATCGCTGCTGATCATGGCCATCGTGACGCTTCTGCGGGAGCTGTTTTCAGGCCGCGCGATGCGGCCGGCGAGCGGTTCCCGTTTCGAACGGATCGATGAGGTGGCGATGCCCCATGTGGCGCAGACGCCGGTCTCCGAGCCATTTGTCCGCCACGAGCCTGCCGTCCTGCGGGACCCTGTCATTCGCCAGGATCTGCCTGAACGTGCGGATGAAGCCGATGCGGAGCCCTATGCCGCCGCGATGCCGGCCGTGGCCGAGGCGCCGGATGTGGTCGCAATGCCCGCTACGGCGGCGACTGAGCAAACGGCTGTCGAGCCCGAACCGGCGCGTTCCACCCTGGGTGAGATCGATATCGAGAAGGCTGCCGAAAAGCTGATCTCCAGCGGTGCGGCGCGCGCCATATTCGTCTCGCCGGAAGGCGACGAGGCGGCTGCATCCGCGATTCTGGTGGCGCGCGAGGTCGCCGACGCCGGCCTGCGCGTGCTGTTGCTGGACCTCACCGCGTCGGGGGCCGCCTCGCGGCCGATGCTGGACAGCGGCCTTTTCCCGGGCATCACCAACCTGCTCGCTTCGGAAGCGCAGTTCAGCGACGTCATCCATGCCGATCTCTACTCGGACTGTCACGTCATTCCGGTCGGCACCGCCGATCCGGTTCGTGCCATGCGTGCCGCCGACCGGCTGCCGATCATCATGCAGTCGCTGACCACAGCCTACGACCTGGTCGTGGTCGAGTGCGGACCGGCCGACGCGCAAGGCATCGGCCGTCTGACCGGCGACGCCACCGAGGTCTTTCTCTCCATGCTGGAGGCCGACGACGAGGTGACGCAGGCTGCGGTCAAGCTGATCGAGAACGGCTATCCCGACCTGACGCTGGTGACGCCGCTCGGCCACGAACCGCCCGGCAATCCGGTGCCGGGACGGCGCACTGCCGCCGCCTGAGAGAGCCGCGGATCGCTTGGCGGAACCGTTCTGCGGTTCGCCCGATCTATCCCAATTCCAGGGTCGTTACGCCGAACACCCTTTGCAGGTCCAGTTCCGGGGCAGGACCTTTGTACATGCGCGTGGTGGTGAATGTCGGCGCAAAGCCGGCCGCATCGAGCGCAGTTATGAAGCCGGTGTTGTCGGCGGGGACGTCGATATGCAACTCGCCGCCCTCACAGGCACCGGCCAGTCCCTCCAGGAGTTGCAAAGCGACTTCCATGTCGTCGGCAAACAGCGGGCCGATCTTGAAGCCGGATCGACAGCGGCGCGCCACGCCAAAGCCGGTGACGCCGCGCGAACCGATCGCCGCCAGCCCATGATGCGGTTCCTGCAGCCATCCCTGCAGGAAGGCCCATCGCGGCGCCGGAAAACAATGGGAGTCATAGGCGACGATGTCGGGCAGGAGCTGCGTTGTAATCATCCGCAACCCATCGTCCCTGACCGCAGGGCCTGCCTTGCGCCCGGTGAAGCGGATGGTCTCGTAGGCCGGCGCAAAGCCTTTGCGCCGATAGTTGGCCTGCTGCTCGGCGACGCCGTCGAGGCCGACGGTCCGGCCTGCGAGCCTTTTCATGCCGGCGTCCCACACCGTCTTGCCGTAGCCCATGCCGCGCATGTCAGGCCGGGAGATGTAGAGGCCGATGAAACCGAATTCGCTTCCATAGGCCACGGCCGAAATTGCCGCGACCATGTCGTCGCCGACAAAGGTGCCGATGAAGCCTGCGGGGTCCGCCGCCTGGAGCATCGCCGGGTCTTCAAGACCTGGGTTCCAGCCTTCCGCGGCCGCCCAGTCGACGAGAAGCGCCAGTTCCTGCAGGGACAGTGTGCGGATGATCGGCTTCATGGCGTTAGCTGTCTTCTTCCGTGGGTGCTGCCTGACCGGCGGCTTTGCGGCGCAGCACCTTGGTCAGCTTCCAGATCGTCGGGCTGTTCTTGACGAAGGCTTTCAGCCGCGCGCCTTGCCGAAGCGTCAGCGCCAGCATGCGGCCCTTCACGGTCAAGGGGACCAGCACTTCGAAATGCCGCGTTTCGATATCGCACCACAGCCGCTTGTAAGGCTCATCTCCGACCGAAAAGTCATAGACCTCGAAACCGGTCTCGGAGGCTTCCTGGATGTTGTCGAAGAACAGGAAATCGCCGGGGCTGGCGTGCCCGAGATCGTCCTCGGCGATCGCTCCGAATTCGCAGATCAGGCGTTTGCCCGAGCGGCTTGAACCGGTGATGGCGCGCAGCTTGCCGGCAACCTCGAGTCCGTGCAGCACGAAGGAAGGCTTGTCCTCGGCAAGCGCCTGCATGAACAGGGCGCGGAAGAAGCCGCGTACCTGTGCGTCGCCAAAAACATTGGCGATGCCCATCTTGCGGAAGCGGAGTTCCTTCATCTCGAAGAAGGCGTCGAGCAGCCTGTCCACCTCGCCGGGGGTGCGGGCCTCGATGCGCCGATGGCTGCCGACGGCCTCGAATTTCCGGATCTGCGACCGGTGCTTCTTGCGTTTGCGTTTGCCGCTGGCGCGGGAAAGCAGCGCATCGAAGCCGCCGGCGAGATCGACGGCCAGCGACAGATTGGGGCTGGAAAAATGCTCAAGCGATGCGAGCGGATTGGCGACGCCGTCGAGATCGGGCAGCAACCGCTCGAGCGCGACCAGATCGATGTCCGGGCGCGCCTTGGCGATGGCCGCCAGCACCGATCGGAGGGCCGGTATATCCGCCTTGGCCAGCCAGTTCGGGTCCGCGGCGACGAAGTTGCCGTTGGCGTGGCGCCCACCCATGAAGCGGGCGATCCGGAACGGCCCCTTGCAGGCAACCTCCAGCGCCAGCGAAAAAACCGGTTTGCCCTCGGCACTCAGCGTCGCGACGAGCAGGTCCGGTCGTGTCTCGGCCGCCCAGTTCAGGATCCAGGCAGCACTCTGCGCCGGCCCAAACAGAGCCGAGCGGCAGAACTCGGCATAGGCCCCGAGTCCGTCCGTGGACGCCACCGAAATCGACAGGCCGGCATGGTCCCGTGGCAAGGCGCGCGACGATGCCTCGGTCGCCGCAAGCCGATTGCCGTCAAATGACGCAGTTGCGTCAACCATACCTCAATCCTTAGGGCGTATTGATCGCGATTTGGGGGTTCGCATAGGCGCATTCCGTGCTTGGATCAGCCTAGGCGCAAAAGGTGAATGAATGATCGACGGCGGGGAGGCAATCCGGAAACTGGCGCTGAACGTCGCCCGCTATACCGGCCTCGCACCGCTGGCCAAGCCATTCATCGGCGGCATTGGCGCCATCCTGATGCTGCACCGTGTTACCGCGACGCCGGAAAAGCCGGACAGCGTCAACCGGCATCTGAATATCGCGCCCGGTTTCCTCGATGCCATGATCGCCGACATGAAGGCGCATGGCTATGCCTTTGTTTCCATGGACGAAGCCGTCGAGCGCATCAAGGCGGGCGGCAAAGGCGGTCAGTTTGCCACGATCACCGCCGACGATGCCTATCGCGACAATATGGTCGAGGCGCTGCCGGTGTTGGAGAAGCACGGCGCGCCGATCACCATCTATGTCGCGCCCGGGCTGATCAACGGCACAGCCGACCTGTGGTGGGACGTTGTCGAGGACATCGTCAACGCGCGCGATACCTTGACGCTGACGCGGGCGAATGGTCCGCTGACGATCGATTGCTCGACCCCCGCGAAGAAGCTGCAGGCCAATGCACGCATGCACGCCTATCTCACCTCCGAAATCCGCGAGGAGGACCTGCAGGCCGTGTTGCGTGACCTGGCTCGCGCAAACGGCATCGACGCCGACGGCCCACGCCTGCGCACATTGATGAGCTGGGATGAAATCCGGCGCATCGCCGCGCATCCGCTGGTGACGATCGGCGCCCATACGATCAACCACAGCAATCTGAAGCGGCTTTCCGAAGCCGATGCCCGGCACGAGGTCGGCGCCGTGCGCGCCATGTTGCTGGCCGAACTGGGCGAAGAGCCCCGCCATTTCGCTTACCCCTATGGCTATGCGAGTGCCGTAGGCTGCCGCGAAGTGGGCTTTGCCCGCGATGCAGGCTACACATCCGCAGTGACGACGCGCCACGGTGTGCTGCGCGCCGAGCATGCCGGCTTCCTGCATGCTTTGCCGCGCATTTCCGTCAACGGCCGCTACCAGAGCCTCGCCCACATCCGCACCATGCTGTCGGGCGTGACGACGCCGCTCGCCAATGCCGGCAAGATGGTCGTCACCATCTGACGCTGGCGGTTTCGCCTAGCGCTTGGTCTTCGGCTCCAGCATCAGCCATTTGATGATGCCTATTGCCGGCAGCACCCAGAGCAGGCCGCTGAGCAGGAAGAACAGGAAATGCACCCACGGACCCGACTCCGACAGCCGGGCGACCGCGAAGATCGATGCGACCAGCGCATAGACGATGACCAGCGCCACCAGCAGAAACATTCCGATCAGCTTTTTCAGGCGCAGGGGCATGGCTGGTCTCCTGATCGAGCATGCCGGAATTCGCACAAGTGGCCTGGCAGGCTCAAGGGTATTGGCCTCGCATAGGCCTTGAGGCGAGACTGTGCAACCGGTGAGACGCGGCGCGACGGCGTGCCGCGCCGTATGGCCTTGCCAGCACGGGTGCGATGGTCCACCAATCCGCCAAATCAACATGCCGGGACAAGATCATGGCTGCCATATCAGCTGCCGCGCCATACGTCGCCCGCGACCGCGACCTGCATAACCGGGCGCTGCTGCGCGGCTGGCTCTATGTGGTGCTTCTGGTGCTGTTTGCGCTGGTGCTGGTCGGCGGCGCCACCAGGCTCACCGATTCCG
>NZ_RZTF01000135.1:0-1350 GCF_004023175.1 Mesorhizobium sp. M7A.F.Ca.MR.362.00.0.0 | reverse complement strand
CCGATTCCGGCCTCTCGATTACGCAGTGGAAGCCGATCCACGGCGTGATCCCGCCGCTCAACGATGCCGAGTGGCAAGAGGAATTCCGGCTCTATCAGCAGATCCCGCAATATGCCGAACTCAACAAGGGCATGAGCATCGAGGCGTTCAAGTCGATCTTCTGGTGGGAATGGGCGCACCGCATCCTGGCGCGCAGCGTCGGCCTGGTCTTTGCCTTGCCGCTGCTGTTCTTCTGGGCGACGCGCCGCGTCGAGCGCGGCCTGGGGCCGAAACTCCTAGGCATTCTGCTGCTTGGCGGCCTGCAGGGCGCCATCGGCTGGTGGATGGTGGCTTCAGGATTGGTCGACCGCGTCTCCGTTAGCCAGTACCGGCTGGCGACCCACCTGACGCTTGCCGCGCTGATCTTCACCGCCACCATGGTGGTCGCGCGCGGACTGGCGCCGCATTCCGAACCCGCCGCTGATCGGTCGACGCAGAGGCTGGCCGGCTTCATCGTGCTGCTGGCGCTGATCCAGATCTATCTCGGCGGCCTGGTCGCCGGGCTCGACGCAGGCCTGAGCTACAACACCTGGCCGCTGATGGATGGCAAGATTATCCCGGGCGATCTGCTGATCCTCGAGCCGGCATGGCGCAATTTCTTCGAGAGCCCGAAGACGGTGCAGTTCGTCCATCGGCTTGGCGCTTACACGGTATTCGTCGTGGCGCTGTGGCACATGATCGCCACGCGCCGGCGGCTGCCAGGTTCGACGCATGCGCGCCGCGCGACGGTGCTGTTTCTACTGGTGCTGGTGCAGGCCTCGATCGGCATCGGCACGCTGCTGATGCATGTGCCGCTGCATATGGCGCTGACCCATCAGGGTTTTGCGCTCATCGTCCTGAGCTTTGCAGCAGCCCATTGGCGCGGCACCAAGGGCGCCTATCCCTTGCCGGCGGGAATAGCGCTCAGGGGCTGATCTTGAGCTGATCTACCGGGTCCGGATCAGAAGCTTGCCCGTACCGCCCGGATCGCCTTGACGACCGACAATTCGCGGTTCTCCTCGACCGCATTGTCGTCCTCATGATGCCATGACGCCGAGAGGCAACCATAGGCGATGGCATGATCAAGGATAGCGGCCGGTGTCTGGCCCAGAGTGTTGGCAAAGATCCCGGCCATACCAGCGATCCGCTCGGGGTCGAGGCAGAGATCGTCCCGCTCGAGCGGGTTGTAGAACATGTTCGCCGCATCGAAGCCGGGGTCGCCGAGCACGCCCTTCGGATCGATAGCCAGCCAGCCGCGCGGTCCGTGCAGGATGTTCTCGTGATGCAGGTCGCCATGCAGTGGCCTGATATCGTGCGGATCGGTCAGCAGCC
>NZ_RZTF01000134.1:14660-15016 GCF_004023175.1 Mesorhizobium sp. M7A.F.Ca.MR.362.00.0.0 | reverse complement strand
ACCGCGCCGTCGACGGTGCGCTGGGTGCCGAACTGCTGGTCGCCTTCAAGCGGCTGATCGAGAACCCGATGGGCATGCTGGTCTAGGACGGAGAGGGCGGTGCGGATCTTCTTCACCTCCCTCATGGCGTTTTTCCTGTCAGGATTGGCAGGCGGCCTGGTTGCTCAACAGCTGGCGGTCGCAACCCATGCGCAGGAAGAATACATTCTGGTGTTCATGACGTCGGTGCTTGTCACCATTGCTACGACGATCATGTTTTTCATCGCGCAGCTTTTTGCGAACGCACCGACGATCATCAACTGGCTGGGCCTCTGCGCAATTGTCCTGTTCGTGCTGATCGGGCTCGGCCTGATCTG
>NZ_RZTF01000134.1:4839-14607 GCF_004023175.1 Mesorhizobium sp. M7A.F.Ca.MR.362.00.0.0 | reverse complement strand
TCTGTTGGACGTTCTCTCAGCCGGTCGATAAGCGCCAGTGGGGAGGTGACCTGCCGATCGTCGCCGGCCTGGTTTTGCCGAACCTGGCCACTGTGCTGGTTCACTGGCTGTTCGTGCGCTGGCGGTTGAGCCGCGGCTCGATTAACGCACAGGTGGGCGCATGAAGACGGTTCTTTGCTACGGCGACTCGCTGACCTGGGGCTACAATGCCGAAGGTGGCCGCCATGCGCTGGAAGACCGCTGGCCCAGCGTGCTCCAGGCAGCGTTAGGCGCCGGCGTGCAAGTGATTGCCGATGGCCTCAACGGCCGCACCACCGCCTTCGACGATCATCTGGCCGGTGCGGACCGCAACGGTGCAAAACTGCTACCAACCGTCCTGACGACGCATGCGCCGATCGACCTGATTGTCATCATGCTCGGCGCCAACGACATGAAGCCGTGGATCCACGGCAATCCGGTCGCGGCCAAGCAAGGCATCCAGCGGCTGATCGACATCGTGCGCGGCCACGACTATCCGTTCGACTGGCCGGCGCCGCAGATCCTGATCGTGTCGCCGCCCGTGGTCAGCCGCACCGAAAATGCCGATTTCAAGGAAATGTTTGCCGGCGGCGATGACGCCTCGAAGTTTTTGGCACCGCAATATGCCGCGCTCGCCGATGAAGCCGGCTGTGGCTTCTTCGATGCCGGCAGCGTGGCGCAAACCACCCCCCTCGACGGTGTCCACCTCGATGCCGAAAACACGCGAAACATCGGCGAGGCGCTGACACCAGTCGTGCGCGTCATGCTGGAATTGTGAAGGAGAAAACCGTGGCTGAGAACTACGACGTCATCATCATCGGCTCCGGCCCCGGCGGCTATGTCACGGCGGTGCGCTCCGCGCAGCTTGGCTTCAAGACGGCGATCGTCGAGCGCGAGCATCTCGGCGGCATCTGCCTCAACTGGGGCTGCATCCCGACCAAGGCGCTGCTGCGCTCGGCCGAGATCATGCATTATTCGGATCACCTGAAGGATTACGGCCTGAAGTTGGAGGGTAAGGTCAGCGCCGACACAGCGGCCGTGGTCGACCGCTCGCGAAAAGTCTCGTTGCGGCTCAACGGTGGCGTTGCCTTCCTGATGAAGAAGAACAAGGTCGACGTCATCTGGGGCGAGGCCAAGCTTTCGAAGCCGGGTGAGATCGTCGTGTCCAAGACGGCCAAGAAGCCGATGGAGCCGCAGCCCCCGGTGCCGAAAGGCGTCAAGGGCGAGGGCACCTACACCGCCAAGCACATCATCCTGGCGACCGGCGCCCGGCCACGCGCACTGCCCGGCATCGAGCCTGACGGCAGACTGATCTGGACCTATTTCGAGGCCATGGTGCCGAAGGAGATGCCGAAGTCGCTGCTGGTCATGGGATCAGGCGCCATCGGCATCGAATTCGCCTCCTTCTACCGCACCATGGGCGCCGAGGTGACGGTGGTCGAGCTGCTGCCGGCGGTGATGCCGGTCGAGGACGCCGAAGTCTCGAAATTCGCGCAGAAGCAGTTCGAGAAGCAAGGCATGAAGATCATCCTCGAAGCCAAGGTGACCAAGGTCGAGAAGGGTGCCAACTCGGTCACCGCGCATGTCGAGATGAAGGACGGCAAGGTCGAGAAGATCACCGCCGATCGGATGATCTCGGCCGTCGGCGTGCAGGGCAACATCGAGGGCCTCGGGCTCGAGGCGCTCGGCGTGAAGACGGAGCGTGGCTGCGTCGTCATCGATGGTTACGGCAAGACCAATGTGCCGGGCATCTACGCCATCGGCGATGTCGCCGGCCCGCCGATGCTCGCCCACAAGGCCGAACATGAGGGGGTCGTGTGCATCGAGAAGATCGCTGATTTCCCCGGCGTGCATGCCACCGACAAGCTGAAGATTCCGGGCTGCACCTACTGCAATCCGCAGGTCGCCTCGGTTGGCCTGACGGAAGCCAAGGCCAAGGCCGAGGGCAAGGACATCCGGGTCGGGCGCTTCCAGTTCGCCGCCAATGGCAAGGCGATCGCGCTCGGTGAGGACCAGGGCTTCATCAAGACCATCTTCGACAAGAAGACCGGCCAGCTGCTCGGTGCGCACATGGTCGGGGCCGAAGTGACCGAACTGATCCAGGGCTTTGTCGTGGCGATGAACCTGGAGACGACCGAGGAAGAGCTGATGCACACCATCTTCCCGCACCCGACGCTGTCGGAGATGATGAAGGAAAGCGTGCTCGACGCCTATGGCCGCGCGCTCAACGCGTGATAGATTGAAAGCGCTGCTACAGATGGAACCCGGCGGCAAGCCAGTTCGTTTGCGGATGCGTTTTCACGCATCACACAAGGAGAAGGCATATGCATTTGAATGGCGTCGGCTGGATAGCAGCCATCATTATCGGCGGTCTGGCAGGCTGGTTCGCCGAAATGTTCATGAAGAGCAACACCGGCATCTTCATGAACATCGTTATGGGTATCGTTGGCGCGGTCGTGCTGAACGCCATTCTGCAGGCTCTCAATTTCGGCCCGTTCGGGATTGGCTGGATTGCCTATCTGATCACCGGTTTTATCGGAGCGTGCCTGCTGATCTGGGCAGGACGCCTGGTGCGCCGTTAACATCACTGAAGATCTGCCATGCGAAAAAGGCTGTTGCGGCATGCGCCGCAGCGGCCTTTTTTCTTGCGCCGAAAAGTCCTAGATGACGTTATGACAACGAACGCCTGACTGGCGCTCGCCAATGAACCAGGTTTCCCGATGGTCACTGTCCTCGATACGATCGCCAACGCACCGCGCCTGCGGCATCCGGAAAAGGCGCACAAGCCCGACCAGGATGTGCTGCGCAAGCCCGACTGGATCCGCGTCAAGGCGCCGATGTCGAAGGGCTATGCCGAAACGCGCGAAATCGTGAAGTCGCACAAGCTGGTGACGGTCTGTGAAGAGGCCGGCTGTCCCAACATCGGCGAGTGCTGGGAAAAGAAGCACGCCACCTTCATGATCATGGGCGAGATCTGCACGCGCGCCTGCGCGTTCTGCAACGTCGCCACAGGCATTCCAACCGCGCTTGACCCGGATGAGCCGGCCCGCGTCGCACACGCGGTCAAGCAGATGGGCCTTACCCATGTCGTCATCACCTCGGTCGACCGCGACGATCTCGCCGATGGCGGTGCGCAGCATTTTGCCGAGGTCATCCGCGCCATCCGGGCGGCGACGCCGCTGACGACGATCGAAATCCTGACGCCCGACTTCCTGCGCAAGGACGGCGCGCTGGAGATCGTCGTGGCGGCCAAGCCCGACGTCTTCAACCACAATCTGGAGACCGTGCCGTCGAACTATCTGACGGTTCGTCCGGGCGCCCGCTATTTCCATTCGATCCGGCTGCTGCAGCGGGTCAAGGAACTCGACCCGTCGATCTTCACCAAGTCCGGCATCATGGTGGGTCTAGGCGAAGAGCGGAATGAGATCCTGCAGCTGATGGACGATCTGCGTTCGGCCAATGTCGACTTCATGACGATCGGCCAATATTTGCAGCCGTCGAAGAAGCACCATCCGGTGATCCGCTTCGTCACGCCGGAGGAATTCAAATCTTTCGAGACGATCGGCCGGACCAAGGGTTTCCTGCTGGTGGCGTCCAGCCCGCTGACGCGTTCGTCGCATCACGCCGGCGACGATTTCGCCAAGCTGCGTGCGGCACGGGAAGCGATTCTCAAGAAATCAGCTTAATCAGCCGGTTTCATGCCAAAATTCGAAGCCACCCGACGCGTATCCCATACACCCGAGCAGATGTTCGCTTTGGTCGCCGACGTTGAATCCTACCCGCAATTCTTGCCGCTTTGCGAAGCGCTGACGGTTCGCTCGCGCAAGGAGCGTGACGGGCGCACCGTTCTCCTCGCCGATATGAGCATCGGCTACAAGGCGATCCGCGAAACCTTCACGACGCAGGTGCTGCTGAAGCCCGACGAGAACACCATCGACGTGAAATACATCGACGGCCCGTTCAAATATCTGAGCAATGTCTGGCGTTTCGAACCGGACGGCGCCGGTTGCGCCGTCCGCTTCTTCATCGACTACGAATTCAAGAGCCGTATTCTGGGCGCGGTGATGGGCACCATGTTCGACCGCGCCTTCCGCATGTTCGCCGAGGCTTTCGAGAAGCGCGCAGACGTTATTTATGGTGCAGCACCCTCAGCCTGATGCTGGCCAAGCGCACGCAAACCCAGTTCCAGTGCGTGCTTGACCGTTTCGCGACGAATGAAATCGCGGCCTTTGTCTGCAAAGAGCTGGTGCTCGGCGACAATCGGTCGGCCGTCCAGCGCAACCCCGAACCAGACCAGACCGACCGGTTTTCCCGCCGAACCGCCGCCAGGCCCGGCGATCCCGGTAACCGCCAGGGTCAGTCGGGCGCGCGAACGAGCAAGCGCGCCTGTCGCCATTTCGACCGCCGTCTCGCGCGAAACCGCGCCATGCGCCTCGAGCGTGGCGGCGGAAACACCGAGCATGTCCATCTTGGCTTCGTTGGAATAGGTGATGAAGCCGCGATCAACCACGGCGGACGAGCCGGCAATGTCGGTCAACGCCGCGATGATCATGCCGCCGGTGCAGCTTTCCGCCGTTGCCAGCATGATGCCTCGCTTCTGGCAGGCTTGCAGCAGGGCATTCGCCAGCTCATTGTTGATCATTCCGGCACCTCGCCGGGAAACACCACGCTGGCGGTGGCGATCGCCGCAATGCCTTCCTCGCGCCCGACAAAGCCGAGCTTTTCGTTGGTTGTTGCCTTGATCGAGATGCGGTCCGCGGAAATTGCCAGCATCTGCGACAGGGCTGCCGCCATCGCCTCGCGATGCGGGCCGACGCGCGGCGCTTCGCAGATCAGCGTGATATCGGCGTTGGCGATGCGGCCGCCGCGCTCGCGCACCAGCCTTGCCGCATGCTCGACGAATATCCGCGACGCAGCGCCTTTCCATTGCGGATCGGACGGCGGGAAATGCGTGCCGATGTCGCCGGCGCCGCAAGTCGCCAGCAGCGCATCGGTCAGAGCATGCAGACCTACATCGGCGTCGGAATGGCCGGACAGCTTCTTGTCGTGTGCAATGGCGACGCCACACAGCGTGACATGGTCGCCGGGCTCGAAGGCGTGGACGTCGTAGCCATTGCCGGTCCGGATGTCGGGAAAACGCACGCGTTCGCCGGAAAGCCGCTGGTCCGCCATCGCAATATCCCGTGCCCAGGTGAGTTTGACATTGTCCGGCGAGCCCGGAACGATCTTGACCGGAATATGCGCCCATTCGGCGATAGCGGCATCGTCGGTAAAGTCCATTTTTCCCAGATGATGGGCTTTCTCGTGCGCGGCAAGGATGGGCCAGAATGGAAAGCCCTGTGGCGTTTGCGCCGCGTGAAGCCCGCTGCGCGAAACGGTTTCTCCAACCACGCCGGAGGCCGACTCACGCTTCAGCGTGTCGGCGACGGGCAAAGCGGGCAACGCGCCCTCGCGCTCGCCAATGGCGGCGATGGTGCGATCTATCAGGTCGGCATCGACAAACGGGCGGACGGCATCGTGGATCAGAACCTGCGCCGGCGCGTGGCCTCTAAGGGCAAGCAGGCCGAGCCGGACGGACTCCTGCCTGGTCGCCCCACCGATAACGGCGGTGACGCGCTCGGCGTTGGCGCCCGCCGCCTGCCGGAACAACTCGTGGTCGTCGGCATGGATGGCGACGACGATCTCGCTGGTCCGCGAGTGGGCCAGAAAAATGTCCAGCGTGTGTGCGATGACGGCAAAGCCGCCAATGTGTTGATATTGCTTCGGTCCGTTGGCCTGTCCGGCGCGCGCACCACGGCCGGCTGCAACGATCACCACCGCGACCTTGCCATCCCCACCCGAAACGTGATTTTCACCTGCGTCAGTCATGCCCGTTTGGTCCTAGCGCACGATCCCGAAAAGTGTAATCGGTTTTCGGAAAGATCGTGCGCTAAGTATAAAATTCCAAAGCGTCCTTTGCGCGTTCTGAGGGACGCGCGGCGCTTTGGCCGCGGCCAAAGCCGAAGGCCAGCATTTTCCCAATTGCGCCTTAATGTGACGTCATTCCGCGTTGCACATTGCGGCCGATATGGCTAGAGAATGTGCAACGAATGAAGATGCTTGGTTTTTGTGCATGGTTAACTTGACGCAATTGGCCGCGCCGCTTGACGTCGGCGGCGTGAGAATCCGCAATCGTGTGTTCCTCGCACCGATGTCGGGCATTACGGACGAGCCGTTCCGGCAGCGTGCCCACGCGCATGGAGCGGGCTTGGTCGTGTCCGAAATGGTTGCCAGTGGCGAGCTCGCCAAGGGCAGGGCCGGTTTCAACCTGCGCATACGCCACTCCGGCCTGCCGGTCCATATGGTTCAGCTAGCAGGCCGTGAGGCGATGCACATGGCCGAAGGTGCCAGAATCGCCGCCGGTGAGGGGGCCGACATTATCGACATCAACATGGGATGCCCGGCCAAGAAGGTCACCGGCGGTTATGCGGGTTCGGCATTGATGCTGGATCTCGACCACGCGCTGTCACTGATCGACGCCGTTGTCGGTGCGGTCGAGGTGCCGGTGACGGTCAAGATGCGGCTCGGCTGGGACGAAGGCGCGCTCAACGGCCCGATGCTGGCGCGCCGCGCCGAGCAGGCCGGCGTCAGGATGGTGACCGTGCACGGCCGCACGCGCTGCCAGTTCTATCAGGGCAAGGCCGACTGGCGCGCCATCGCCCGCGTCAAGGAAGCCGTGTCCATCCCGGTCGTCGCCAATGGTGACGTCTCTTCGCCGGCGGAAGCGGCCGACATTCTCGATCAATCGGGTGCCGACGCCGTGATGATCGGCCGTGCCCATTATGGAGCGCCCTGGATCGCAGGTGGCATTGCGGCCGCAGCGAAAGGCGAAGCGACGCCAAATGTTCCACAGCACCCGACCGCGCTCGCCGACTACATCGTGGCCCACTATGAGGACATGCTGGCGCTCTACGGCGCCGAAAGCGGCCTGCGCCAGGCGCGCAAGCATCTTGGCTGGTATCTTGATCGGCATGCCGGCGGCGTCGCCGACGACAGCCGAAAGGCCATAATGACCGCATTCGAGCCCGCGCGCGTCATTGCCTTGTTGCGCGATGTGTTTTCGCGCGATCCGCAACCCTTGAACCTGCGGAGCGCCGCATGAACGCCGCCGCCGTCCAAGGCGCTGAAATGGCGGATGCCGCCCAGATCGTGCTCAACACCATCCGCCGCCCGGTGATCATGATCAGCGAGGAGGGGTTCATCACCTTCGCCAACGCCGACGCGGAAGACTTCTTTCGTTCGAGCGCGACCATGCTCGCCCGCAACACGCTGTCAAAACTCATTCCCTTCGGCAGCCCGCTGCTGACGCTGGTCGATCAGGTGCGCGAGCGTCGGGCTCCGGTCAACGAGTATCGGGTCGACGTGTCGTCGCCGCGTCTCGGCATCGAGAAGGTCGTCGATCTCTACGTCGCGCCGGTGCCGGAATATCCGGGCTCCGTCGTGGTGATGTTCCAGGAACGGTCGATGGCCGACAAGATCGACCGGCAGATGACGCATCGGGGTGCCGCACGTTCGGTGACCGGTCTGGCGGCGATGCTTGCCCATGAGATCAAGAACCCGCTCTCAGGCATCCGCGGCGCGGCCCAGTTGCTGGAACTGTCTGCTTCCGACGAGGACCGTGCGCTGACGCGGCTGATCACCGACGAGACGGACCGCATCGTGTCGCTGGTCGATCGCATGGAGGTGTTTTCCGACGAGCGGCCGATCGACCGCTATCCCGTCAACATCCATGTCGTGCTCGACCATGTGAAGGCGATTGCCAAGAACGGTTTTGCCAAGAAAATCAAGATAATGGAGGATTATGATCCTTCATTGCCTCCGGTGTTTGCCAACCGCGACCAGCTCATCCAGGTGTTCCTCAACCTGGTCAAGAACGCTGCCGAGGCGATCGGCAGCGACCCGCAGGGCGAGATCGTGCTGTCGACCGCCTTCCGGCCGGGCATCCGTGTTTCCGTTCCGGGCACGCAGGACCGCGTGTCGCTGCCGCTGGAATTCTGCGTGCGCGACAATGGCTCCGGCGTCTCCGAAGACATCCTGCCGATCCTGTTCGACCCGTTCATCACCACCAAGCCGAACGGCTCCGGGTTGGGTCTTGCGCTGGTCGCCAAGATCGTCGGCGAGCATGGCGGCATCATCGAATGCGAATCGACGCCGCGCGGCACCACATTCCGCATCCTGATGCCGGCCTGGAAAGAAGCGCCAAACGGCGCCGACGATGACGGCGAAGGAGACCTCAAATGACCGTTCGCGGCAATATTCTCGTCGCCGACGACGACGCGGCGATCCGCACCGTCCTCAACCAGGCGCTTTCACGCGCCGGTCATGAGGTGCGCGTCACCTCCAACGCTTCGACGCTTTGGCGCTGGGTGGCGGCGGGCGAGGGCGATCTGGTCATCACCGATGTGGTGATGCCGGACGAAAACGCCTTCGACATGCTGCCGCGCATCAAGAAGGCGCGGCCGGAGCTGCCGGTTATCGTCATGAGCGCCCAGAACACATTCATGACAGCGATCCGCGCCTCCGAAACCGGCGCTTACGAATATCTGCCCAAGCCCTTCGACCTGACCGAACTGCTCAACATCGTCAACCGGGCGCTTTCCGAGCCGCGTCGGCCGAAGATCGATGCGCGGCCGGAAGAACAGCCCGACGCGATGCCGCTGGTCGGCCGCTCGGCGGCCATGCAGGATATCTACCGCATGCTGGCGCGCATGATGCAGACCGACCTGACGGTGATGATCTCGGGCGAATCCGGCACCGGCAAGGAGCTGGTGGCGCGCGCGCTGCATGAATATGGCCGCCGCCGCGGCGGCCCCTTCGTCGCCATCAATATGGCGGCGATCCCGCGTGATCTGATCGAATCGGAACTGTTCGGCCACGAGAAGGGTGCCTTCACCGGCGCGCAGAACCGCTCGACCGGCCGCTTCGAGCAGGCCGAAGGCGGCACGCTGTTCCTCGATGAAATCGGCGACATGCCGATGGAGGCGCAGACGCGCCTGCTGCGCGTGCTGCAGCAGGGCGAGTACACCACGGTCGGCGGACGCACGCCGATCAAGACCGACGTGCGCATCGTCGCTGCCACCAACAAGGATCTGCGCACGCTGATCAACCAGGGGCTCTTCCGCGAGGATCTTTTCTATCGCCTCAACGTCGTGCCGCTCCGGCTGCCGGCGCTGCGTGAGCGCTCCGAGGATGTGCCGGACCTCGTCCGCCATTTCTTCAAGCTCGGCGAAATGGAAGGCCTGCAGACCAAGCGCATTTCTTCCGGCGGCATCGAGTTGATGAAGCGCTATCCGTGGCCGGGCAATGTGCGCGAACTGGAAAACCTGGTTCGCAGGCTCGCCGCGCTCTATTCGCAGGACGAGATTTCCGCCGAGATCATCGAGGCGGAGCTCAAGACCGGCGAACGTCCGGTGGTGCCGGGTGGCGGCAATCTGATCCCCGACGATTTGTCGATCGGGCAGGCGGTCGAGCACTTCCTGCAGCGCTATTTCGCTTCCTTTGCCGGCGAATTGCCGCCGGCGGGGCTTTATCAGCGCATCCTGTCCGAGGTCGAGTTTCCGCTCGTCCTGGCCTCGATGACGGCAACGCGCGGCAACCAGATCAAGGCTGCGGAACTGCTGGGCTTGAACCGCAACACGCTGCGCAAGAAGATCCGCGAGCTCGGCGTCAACGTCTACAAATCATCGCGGCAGGGCTGAGCCTTGATCTGAG
>NZ_RZTF01000134.1:4216-4829 GCF_004023175.1 Mesorhizobium sp. M7A.F.Ca.MR.362.00.0.0 | reverse complement strand
CGCTCTTTTCAGGGGATCGGCTCGCGAAAGATTTCCGTCTCGGTCACACTTGTTGCATAATCGCCACAATGCGTTGCATACATCCGACGCAATCATGGCTCTAGACGGCGACATGGCTCCGCAGGCACCGACAACAAACCAACCGCTCTTCAGCGAACCCGGCGCTCGTGACGGGCGCCGGCTGCTTGCGCTGCCGGGTGTGATCGCGGTCGTCGGCGCGCTGATGACGGCTGCGATCTCGTTCACCATCCTCGTCGGCGCCACGCCGATCACACCGAACGAGTCGACGACGCTGGCGTTGATTGCCCTCAACGCGGCTTTCGTCCTGTTTCTTATCGCGCTGGTCGGGCGTGAGGTGCACCGCATCCTGATGGCGCGCCGGCATGGCAAGGCCGCTTCGCGGCTGCATGTGCGCATTGTCGCCATGTTCGCCCTGGTTGCCGCCATTCCCGCCATCATGGTGGCCATCATTGCCTCGATCACGCTCGACATCGGCCTTGACCGCTGGTTCGAAATCCGCACCAAGACGATCGTCAATTCATCCCTCTCGATCGCCGACGCCTATGTCCAGGAAAATGCCCGCAACCTCCAGGGCACGACATTGTCCATGGCC
>NZ_RZTF01000134.1:3166-4206 GCF_004023175.1 Mesorhizobium sp. M7A.F.Ca.MR.362.00.0.0 | reverse complement strand
TCCATGGCCTATGATCTCGATGCGTCGCGCACACTCTACGGCCTTGATCGTACCGGCTTTCTCGACCTGATGAACAAGGAAGCCGTGGGGAGATCGCTGGCCCATGCGGCGCTGATCAAGCCGGACGGCTCTTTCGTCATGAGCGCCAAGACCGACACGGAGTTCGCCATGCCCGAGCCGCCGGAAGGCGCGGTGGCCAGCGCTGCCGACGGCAAGCCGGTGCTGATCGAACCGAAAACGCGCAACATCATGGGCGCCATCGTCAAGCTGCGGGAGATCGAAGGGCTCTATCTCTACACCATTCGGCTCGTCGATCCCGAAGTGATCAAGGCACGGCAGATCGTCAGGTCCAACACCGACGAATATCGGGGGCTGGAAGATAACCGCCGTACCTCGCAGGTGGCCTTCGCGCTGCCCTATCTGTCGCTGACGCTCATCATCATCCTGTCCGCGATCTGGACCGGCATTGCGGTCGCCGACCGTCTGGTGCGGCCCATTCGCCAGCTTATCGGCGCCGCCGACGAGGTCGCGACCGGCAATCTCGACGTAGCCGTTCCCGTCAGGCCTTCGGACGGCGATGTCGCGTCGCTCGGCGATACGTTCAACAAGATGCTTCTCGAACTTAAATCGCAGCGCAATGAGATCCTGTCGGCCAAGGACCTGATCGACGAACGGCGCCGCTTCTCCGAAGCCGTGCTTGCCGGCGTTACCGCCGGCGTCATCGGCGTCGATCCCTACGGCATCGTCACCATCGTCAACCGCTCGGCCGAGGCGATGCTGGCGATTTCGGCCAGCGCAGCCCTTGGGCAGAATCTTTCCGCCGTACTGCCGCATGTCGGCCGCGTCTTCGAGATCGGTCGCAAGTCCGGCAAACCCGTCTATCGCGAGCAGGTGACCTTTTACCGCGCCGGTGCCGAGCGGACCTTCAACGTGCAGATCACCATCGAGGCCGGCGACGACGGCTCGGAGGAAAAATCCTATGTCGTGACGGTCGACGACATCACCGACCTGGTTCAGGCGCAGCGCTCGTCGGCCTGGGC
>NZ_RZTF01000134.1:0-3156 GCF_004023175.1 Mesorhizobium sp. M7A.F.Ca.MR.362.00.0.0 | reverse complement strand
GCCCACGAGATCAAGAACCCGCTGACGCCGATCCAGCTCTCGGCCGAACGTATCAAGCGCCGTTACGGCAAGGTGATTACCGAGGACCGCGAGGTTTTCGACCAATGCACCGACACCATCATCCGTCAGGTTGAGGATATCGGCCGTATGGTCGACGAATTCTCGGCGTTCGCGCGCATGCCAAAGCCCGAGATGAAGGCGATAGACCTGCGCGAATCGCTGCGTGAGGCCTCGTTCCTGGTCGAGGTCAGCCGCGCCGACATCACTTTCGAGCGGATATTCGGCACGGAGCCGCTCAAGGGCACTTTCGACAGCCGCCTGATGGCGCAGGCTTTCGGCAATGTGATCAAGAACGCCGCCGAGGCCATCGACGGATTGGAACAGAAGGACGGTTCGCACGGCATAATCCGGATTCAAGCCGGGCGCCAGAATGGTGCGATTCGAATCGACGTCATCGACAATGGCAAAGGCCTGCCGCGCGAGAATCGCCAACGGCTGCTCGAGCCCTACATGACCACACGCGAGAAGGGCACCGGACTTGGCCTCGCTATCGTCAAGAAGATCGTGGAGGACCATGGCGGCAGGCTGGAACTACACGATGCTCCAGCGGACTTCCACGATGGGCGCGGCGCGATGATCAGCATCATCCTGCCGCCTGCGGCCGCAACGGCTCCGCGCGGCGAAAGCAGGGCGGAAAACGAAAGAGAAACTGAAAAGGTCGGTAATGGCGTCTGATATTCTCATCGTCGATGACGAGGAAGACATCCGTGAACTCGTCGCGGGCATACTGAGCGACGAAGGTCACGAAACCCGCACGGCATTCGATGCCGACAGTGCGCTCGCTGCTATAGCTGATCGCGCGCCGCGGCTGATTTTCCTCGATATCTGGCTGCAGGGCTCGCGCCTGGACGGGCTGGCGCTGCTCGACGAGATCAAGACCATGCATCCGACCTTGCCGGTGGTGATGATTTCCGGCCACGGCAACATCGAAACGGCGGTCTCCGCCATCCGTCGCGGCGCCTATGACTTCATCGAAAAACCGTTCAAGGCCGACAGGCTGATCCTTATTGCCGAGCGTGCGCTGGAAACCTCGAAATTGCGGCGCGAGGTTTCCGACCTCAAGCTGCGCAGCGGCGAAACCTTCGATCTGATCGGCATGTCGTCGGCGATGAGCCAGTTGCGCCAGACCATCGAACGCGTCGCGCCGACCAACAGCCGCGTGATGATCATCGGACCGTCTGGCTCGGGCAAGGAATTGGCCGCGCGCGCCATCCACACGCTGTCGGCGCGCAAGAGCGCACCTTTCGTGACGCTGAGCGCCGCCAACATCACGCCCGAGCGCATGGAGATCGAGCTGTTCGGCACCGAATCGAATGGCGTCGAGCGCAAGGTCGGCGCGCTGGAGGAGGCCCATCGCGGTATCCTCTACATCGACGAGGTGGCCGACATGCCGCGCGAGACGCAAAACAAGATCCTGCGCGTGCTGGTCGAGCAGCAGTTCGAGCGGGTAGGGGGAACCAAGCGGGTCAAGGTCGATGTCCGCATCATCTCCTCGACCTCGCAGAACCTCGAAGCGATGATTGCCGACGGGCGTTTCCGCGAGGATCTTTACCATCGCCTCGCGGTGGTTCCGGTCATCGTGCCGGGATTGGCCGAGCGGCGCGAGGATATTCCCTACCTCGTCGACAATTTCATGAAGCAGATCGCCCGCCAGGCCGGCATCAAGCCGCGCCGCATCGGCGACGACGCGCTGGCCGTGCTGCAGGCGCACAACTGGCCGGGCAACGTTCGCCAGCTGCGCAACAATGTCGAGCGCCTGATGATCCTTGCGCGCGGCGACGACGTCGATGCGCCGATCACCGCCGATCTGTTGCCGGCCGAGATCGGAGATGTCATGCCGCGCACGCCGAATCAATCCGACCAGCACATCATGGCGCTGCCGTTGCGCGAAGCGCGTGAGCAGTTCGAGAAGGACTACCTGATCGCCCAGATCAACCGTTTCGGCGGCAACATCTCGAAAACCGCCGAGTTCATCGGCATGGAGCGCTCCGCACTGCACCGCAAGCTGAAGTCGCTGGGCGTCTGACGCGGGTTAGCCGCGCCTGGGCCAAGCATTTGCCGGTTACGGCCGCGGTGGAATCGCATAAGAAAGCCCCAGAATTTCTTAGGGGTTGCCCATGCCGCGCATTGCCTATGTCAACGGGCGCTATGTCACGCACGCCGACGCTGCCGTGCATATCGAGGATCGCGGCTATCAGTTCGCCGACGGTGTCTATGAGGTCTGCGAGGTGGCGCATGGCTTCATCGTCGACATGCCGCGCCATCTGGCGCGGCTGAACCGCTCGCTGACCGAATTGTCGATCGCCTGGCCAGTCACCTCTCACGTGCTGCCGCTTATCCTGCGCGAGGTGGTCAACCGCAACCATGTCGCCAACGGACTGGTCTATGTCCAGGTGACGCGCGGCGTCGCCAGCCGCGACTTTGTCTTCCCTTCCGCAGACACCAAGCCGGCCCTGGTGGTGACCGCCAGGAAGGCCGACCCCGCAGCCGGAGCAAAGCGAGCCGAGACCGGCATCGCGGTCATCACCGTGCCGGAGAACCGCTGGGACCGCGTCGACATCAAGACCGTCGGGCTGCTGCCCAATGTATTGGCCAAGCAGAAGGCAAAGGAGGCCGGTGCGCAGGAAGCCTGGTTCGTCGACGCCGAAGGCAACGTAAAAGAAGGCGGCTCGTCCAATGCCTGGATCGTCACTCGGGACGGCGTCCTGGTCACTAGGCCGGCCGAGCACGGCATCCTGCGCGGCATCACCCGCACGACCATGTTCGAAGTGGCGGCCAAGCTCGGCCTGAAGATCGAGGAGCGCGGCTTTTCCGTCGCCGAGGCCAAGGCGGCACGCGAGGCGTTCATCAGCTCCGCAACGACACTCGCCATGCCGGTGGTGGCTATCGACGGCGATACGGTCGCCAATGGGCACCCTGGCTCAATAACACTTTCCTTGCGGCAGGCCTTTTTTGACATTGCGGAAAAAAGTCCAGCCTGATAACCGCACAGGTGGAATGAACATCAATATATCTCGTTCTGCTTGTCGTTACTGACGACAAGACGGTGTTTGCGAGCTTGACATGCGCCCGTTAATTTGGCGCATTGGCTTGCAA
>NZ_RZTF01000133.1:0-15111 GCF_004023175.1 Mesorhizobium sp. M7A.F.Ca.MR.362.00.0.0 | reverse complement strand
GGCTACAAGGCCGACGTTGCTGCCGACCGTTCAACCGTGTCGACCGACAAGGGGATCGTGGCCGGATACAAGTCCGATGTCGCCGCGGATAAGGCAACCGTCGCGGCCGATAAAGCCACCACCCTTGGGTACAAGAACGCCGCAGACGCCGACAAGGTAGCCACGGCGGCTGACCGGGTACAGACGGGTCTCGACAAGACCGCGACTGCTGCCGATAGGGTGCAAACGGGGCTCGACAAGACGGCAACCGCTGCCGATCGCGTACAGACCGGCCTCGACAAGACTGCCACCGCTGCCGATAGGGTCCAGACGGGCCAGGATAAGGTGGCGACCGCTGCCGATAGGGTCCAGACTGGGCTCGACCGGACCGCCGCTGCGGCCAGTGCCGCCGCTGCCGCCGGCTCTGCCGGGTCGGTGACGCCCGTTGAGGCCCAGATACACGCCGCGACCGTGCAGGTTGTTGCCGACGCTGACGAGATTGGATTCACCCGCTCTGCCGCGTCTTGGGCACTGGGCAAGCTAACATGGGCGACCCTCAAGTCGGCGATCAAGACCTACATTCAGTCCTCCGCTCTGTCGATCACTGGAACCCTTTCAGCCACCGGAAACATTCAGTCCGGCCCAGCGGGGACCAACGGCAGCGTCATCCTTCAGAACGGGACTTCGATTGAAATCGGAGCGGGGCGCACGGCAGACGGTTTGGCTTTCCTCGACTTCTCGGCAGTGTCGGGCGCTGACTACAACGCCCGCATCATCCGCAATGCCGGAGCAAACGGGGACCTCTCCTTTTCCAACCTCGGAACCGGAACGTTCGGTATCTCCTCCGGTGGAACCTTGTCCCTCAACGGTGTGGCGGCGGGCCTCTACTACAACGGCGTCCGTGTCTACACCTTGACCGAGAACGACGCCCGCTACGTCCAGCCAGCCAGCATCAATTACGGCGCAGGCAGCGCGGCCTTGGCCTTCGGCGCGGTCGGTTCCTACGCTCTGGTTTTCAGCCTCACGGCCACAGCACTCACCGAGGGCATGACTGTTGCAGGTTCAACGCTGCAACCGGGCGGCTGGGTCGAAAGCGTGACCTCTGATCCCGGCGACGACGTTGGCTTTGGCAATTCCGGTAACTGGATCAAAGGCGGCACAGCCTTGGCCGGGACTTGGATGATCTGCTCGCGCGTCGGGGGCTCGGCCAGCGTTAAGCGCCGCTTCTTTCTCGCTAAAAGGGTTTCATAATGGAATACCGCAATTCCGCCTATAACTCCGATGGCGGCATCGACATGGAGATCAATCACCCGGCATTCGGGTGGATACCGTTCACCGCCACTGCTGGGGACTCCGAGCAGCTTGGTAGGGACTTGTACGATCTTGCGGCGGGTACAGCGGCGGCCTACGTGCCCCCGCCCCCTCCGACAGCCGACGAACTCCGGGAGGCAATGCCGACCATCACCCAGCGCCAACTTAGGCTCACCCTCGGGAAAGCGATGGTCGAGGACATCGACGCGGCGCTCGCCGGAGACTGGGACGCCACGACAGAGTGGACCACCGCCTCGGTCTTCCGCCGCACCCACCCCCTCATCATCCAGCTAGGCGCACAGTTCGGCTTCACCCCCGAACATGTCGATGACCTCTGGACCTTCGCGCAGACAATCAAATGACCCCCTTCACTCTCATCGCAGGAACTACGACCGTGGACAACACCACCTCGGCGGTCGCGGTCTCCGCAGTAACAAGCACAGTGTGGCTCCCGTGGCTCCACATGGCCTCTGACGGTGCTGCCCTGATCGCACCCCTCCTGGGCACCCTTTGGCTGATCGTTCAGATCGTCGCCAAGGTCCGGGAACTTCTCCGAAAGGACAAAGACAAATGAGCAAGGCGAACTCCTCGCTCCTCGAAACCATCCACGGCCTGATCGCCGAGGACATGCGTAGGCGCCTCGAAGCAGGCGAGTGCGAAGCCAAGGACTGGGCGGTCATCGTCAAGTTCCTGAAGGACAACAACATCGACGCCGACATTGAGGCGAACAAGGACGCCGAGGACAGCTTCAACCAGCTCGTTCAGGCGGCCCAGCGGCGCATCTCGCAGACCGCATCAGACCTCCAATAGGAGCCCCGTCAGGCAGCGTTCGGGTCACCGGGTAGGCAACCACCTCCCCGGCCCCTAGCGCTCGTCCTGGCTCTCCCCTGAAGGGAACAGTGACCAAACAAGCCCTGAACTCCTCGACCAGCCTCTCGTCGCCTGTGCGCCTTGAGGACGACTTCAAGACCTTCCTCTATCTCCTCTGGAAACACCTGAAGCTCCCCGAGCCTACGCGGTCGCAATACGCGATGGCCGAGTGGCTCCAGAACGGCCCCTCCAAGTTGGTCATCATGGCCTTCCGGGGGATCGGAAAGAGCTGGGTCACGGCGGCCTACGTCTGCTGGCTCCTCTACCGCGATCCTCAACTGAAGATCATGGTGGTGTCGGCCTCCAAGACCCGCGCCGACAACTTCTCCACCTTCACCCTGCGCCTCATCAACGAGGTGCCATTCCTCAAACACCTGAAGCCCACAGGCGACCAGCGCAACTCGAAGATCGCCTTCGACGTGGGTCCGGCCACGGCTGACGACAGCCCCTCGGTCAAGTCGGTCGGCATCACCGGCCAGCTCACCGGCTCCCGCGCTGACGTGATCATCGCCGACGACATCGAGGTCACCAACAACTCCGCAACGCAGGCCATGCGCGACAAGCTCAAGGAACTGACGAAGGAGTTTGCCGCTATCCTGAAGCCCTTCGATCCGGTCTTCATGAAGCACGATCCGAAGATCATCTACCTCGGCACCCCGCAGACAGAGCAGTCGATTTACAACGCCCTGCCCGAGCGCGGCTATGAGATACGCATCATCCCCTCCCGTTACCCCACAGCGGCCCAGCAGGCTCGTTACGGCACACGTCTGGCCTCCTACCTCCTCCGAGACCTGAAGGGCTCCAAGGACCTCGTAGGCAAGCCTGTATGCACCCGCTTCAACGAGGAGAAGCTGATGGAGAACTTCGCGGAGTACGGCGCTGCCGGCTTCGCTCTCCAGTTCATGCTGGACACCTCACTGGCCGACGCGGACCGCTACCCGCTCAAGCTCCGGGACTTGATGGTGATGGACCTCGATCCCAAGAGCGCCCCTATCCAGCTCGCATGGGGCCTAGACAACGCCAACGTGGTCAACGACGTGCCCACCGTAGGGTTCGACGGGGATCGCTTCTACAGGCCCTTCATGGTCTCCAAGGAGGACTGGAAGCCCTACACCGGAATCGTCATGGCTATCGATCCTAGCGGTCGTGGTGGCGACGAGACGGGCTACGCCATCGTGGCCACGCTCATGGGCCGGCTGTTCCTGCTGGATGCTGGAGGCTTCACTGGCGGCTACGAGGATCCAACCCTCGAAGCTCTGGCGATGAAAGCCAAGGAGTATGGCGTCAACGAGGTCGTCATCGAGCCCAACTTCGGCGACGGCATGTTCAATAAAATCCTGGCCCCCGTCATGGCCCGCATCCACCCCTGCAAGATCAGTGAGACCGAACGGTCCAAGGGTCAGAAGGAACAGAGGATCGTGGACACGCTGGAGCCGGTCCTGAACGGCCACCGCCTCGTGGTCGACCGCCAGCTCATCGAGCGGGACTACCAGTCCACCGAGAGCTACCAGCCCGAGCACAGGAACCGCTACAGGCTGTTCTACCAGATGACGCGCATCACCCGTGAGCGCGGTGCCATCGTGAAGGACGACAGGCTCGACGCCCTCGCCCTGGCTGTCCACTACTGGACCTCCGTCATGTCCCGTGACGTGGAGAAGGCAGCGGACCAAGCAAGACAGGAAGCCCTCGACCGGGAGTTGAAGGTCTTCATGGCCCATGTCCTCGGCGGGAGCCCCAAGGGCTACTCCAAGGCCGGCCCTGCCCGTAAGGGACCCTCCGCACAAGAGAGGGAGAGAGCAGAGGCTAAGGCCATGTTCTACGGTATGGGTTGATTACGACACACTTCAGGAAAGGCCCCTCCGGTTGCACTATAGTGTTATAGGGGCTGTACCTGCATGTCTCCTCCAGTCGCTAGAGGGGGTCCCTATGGGGCCTCTTTTAGGGGCGTTTGATGTGGCCCTTTAGGGGGCGTTGAATGTGCCCCGATAGGGGGCGTTACATGTGACCCGATAGGGCACCTCCAGGCACACGGCAGTGCCTCTTAGGGGATCGAGCACAGCTCTCCCTCCCTCCTCCTCCAATCATGTAGACCCTGAAGTGGCCCTGTAGTGACGTAACGGGGATTTGAACTTGCCTGATAGCCACGCGCCATTAGTATGCGGCCGCGTAAGAGGGGTCGGCACAGATGTCGCTACATCGTTACAGCGGAGCTTTTCAGCCCGCCGAAGTCGACCTACTCCAGCGGGTCTTCGACAAACTCTGCGACAAGCGCTTTCTAGCCAAGGACGGCGACGAGAGGGATTCCCTCGCTCTTGAGATCATCTCCGCTTTCCGGAACGGGATCACGGACGAAGACGAATTGCTCCAGACTCTTTCAACGCTTCGTTGAGGCTCGTTTCAAACTGACGGAAAAATCCGAGGGGTCGAACTCGACAGTTGATGAACCGCGCGACCCCCCGTGCCCCCTCGTCTCTTACGCGCGAGTGCCCGTGCCAGTTCTGCCCGAGCACCCTAGGGCACACATGCGGGCACAATCCACGCTCAAACCCTTACGGCGCAAGGCTTGGCGCTGGATATGGTAACCAATGGGCGGCCAAACGTGGCACTGATGGCCCGATCTATCTCATTCAAGCGTTATGCTATTACGTGTCTGTCAGAGACTATCTGTTTCAGTATCGATCGGATACCCAGTCACCAATGGATACCGCGATACCGGGTGCGCAACCCTAGCGCCACGATAGCCACCGCACGGGCCATGATCCGGGACACCGCACGGCAAGCCAAATCAGGCACCCGATAGAGCCCCAATGGTGGCACGATAGGCGCACAAATAGCCCGTTAACGGCATAATCACTAGGCCATCTGTATTTTTTTTCGCAACGGAATCAGTGCTTTAGATGTATTTTTGCCAAAAGCCCATATTTTCCGCTTGCTATTTGTCCCGTTGCCGGGCCATATTCGGATCACAGAAACGGACACGGAAGGAAACACAAACGAGATCGAACCGGGGCGAGGCTTCCGCCCGATAAGTGAGCCAAAGGCGACACCTTAAGCAATGTCCGGCCATAGTATCCAGAGCCACGGTGTCAGAGACCGTGAGGAGCCGATAGCGCGGGGAAGGCGATTTGCCGCGCACCTTACCAAACACTGGAGTGGGTCCAATACACGGGACTTGCGTGAGAGATAGCCAAAGCCGCTTTAGGGCGGTGTTTCTGGGAACGGATACGGGCGAAGGGTAGCGTGAGACGTAGGGGATGCCACGTGGCCGCCAGAGTGCCTTCAGGGCATGAAGGGAACCGGACGGGATACGCAAGACAAAGCGTTGAACGGTGAACCGGGGACTAGGTTAGAGACAGCACGTCTCACTAGCGGCAAATCAAAAGCAAACTAGGCAAACAATAACGGGCCGGGGAGCAATGACGCTTCCCGGTCCGACCATTGCTTTAAGTCATCTGCTAGTAAGCCCGATGACGTCGCGAACACTGTCAGATTAAACGCACCAAGCCATTGCGCTGATAGTGTGTCAGTCCTGTCCCGGCTCACATAGGGGACCACGGCAGAACACTAGCGGATGACTTAAACCAATGGGAAAGCAACCATGAACGACACCATAGCACTGAACAAGCTTCGCAGAGAATGGGAAGCGGACCGCCTGCCCTTGCCGCAGTATCTCGCCGGGGTGCAACGCCTCGTCGCCGTGGATATCGAGCGCAAGCAACGGGCAGCGCGGGCCGCAGCGGCAAGAGAACGGACCGATAGGGCCTTGCTCCTGCTCATGCCAATCGCCGGGGTCGCATTCGTCGTCCTCACCATCGTCACTCTTTTGTCCAGATAGTCCCGGTAACGGGCCAATAAGAGCCGCTAACATGGCAGACCGGATCACGCTTTTCATCAGCCGCGAGAGTGCCGAACGGGCTGGGTTTAGGGCTAGGCGCTCCGTCAACCAATTCAAGGTCATTCCGGCCACCCTACGGGACGACGACACGGGCCACATTGAACGCGGCTTCCGGGTCGCGCTGCTGAACGCCGCCGGTCACCCGGTCGGATCGCTTTGACCATATCAACCCGTTAACGGGACAATCGGAGAAACTGACATGTGCAAGAAATGTGCTGACGAGGCTCCTGAAGCCCACGATAGAGAACCTGAACTGCCGAAGGGTGTCGTTCGGGTCAACGATAGGGTGACCAAGACCGACCCGGAAGTGGGCTTCGTGCCTGCCGAGTGGGATGGCTACTATGGCGGCGGCCAGCGCTACCGCCGGTATGTGCTGGTGTGCGTCTCGGGGCGCTATTGTGGCGCGGTGGACAGTGCGAGCGTCCTGCTTGTCGATGGGGTCGAGGATTACACCAGTCTCACCCAGGGTTACGCCGGGGGAGACCTCCATTTCGTCGCTCTTGATGACGGCGACGATCCCTACGACGCGGTCATCAACCACCTCTCCTCTTCCTTTTCGCCTTGGCACGCCCAACCGTGGTTCCGCGAGCACATTGGACGCTGGGCCGAGCACATGCCGCGCTTCTCGACCAAGTTTCCGGGGCTAGTGGCCTACTACCAGACGCCGCAGAAGCGGAAGGCCGGAGTGCTGACGCCGATCAAGCCGGGGAAGTACCTGAAGAAGTATTTCGGCGATGTCCTCTCGGAGGAGTTCATTCAGGAACAGGGCCTCGCGTGGCAGTCGTTCTTCAAGCCTGCCGAACTGAAGGTCACCCAGGACGCCGACGAGGTGCAGGACATCTATGAGAACGGCCCCAACTCCTGCATGTCCAAGAGCGCGGACGAGTTTAGCGGCGAGTGCCACCCTGCCCGCGTTTATGCTGGACCTGACCTCGGGGTCGCCTATCTCGGGTCGACCGACAACGCCTCGGCCCGGTGCGTGGTCTGGCCGGATAAGAAAATCTTCGGGCGGATTTATGGTGACTACCACCATGGGCTCCGCTCTGGAAGCTGCCGGCTACCGTGAAGGCGACGACGATGACTTCGTAGGTGCCCGCCTGCGCCGCTTCTACGACGGGGATATCTACACGGTCCCCTACTGCGACATTGGGGACTACGCCAGAGACGACGGAACTCACCTCATCCTTGGTCGTGGCGACATCTACATGCAGTACACCAACGGAACCAACTCGGAGAACCCCGACAGGTGCCGCTGCGAAGACTGTGGGTCGCGGATGGACGAGGGCGACAGTTACTACGTCTCCGGCTCAGGCATATCGGTGTGTGAGAGCTGCTACTGCGACAGCTACTTCACCTGTAGCATCATTGATGAGGTGTTCCATGTCGACACCATGGTCGCTTCGCCAGACGGCTACAGCATCAGTCGCCGCGCCACCGAACGGTACAGCAGCGGCGTGTTTTACTGCGACGGCACCCAGCTTTGGTATCCGACCAGCAACTTCGACTACGTGACGCTCGCTGACGGCGACACCTACGTCCAGAGCTACGCCGACGAGCACGCCTTCCTCTGCGAGTTCTCGGAGGAGTGGTTCGACAACGACGAGTGCTGCGAGCTGGACGATGGCCGGGTCTTCGCTTGGGAAGCCACCCGCAACCTGACCCAGCAGTTTTGGGACTGGAAGGACGGCGCAGTCGAAATCGGCCGCATCGACCATCCGCAGCAGCTCGAACTCGACCTGGCCCTCGCAGCCTAAGCCCACCTCAACGCACCATTAGGAGACCTAACGATGGCCTTATCAGCCGACGAAAACACTATCCTTGACATGTTCTCCTATATGCGGCCCTCCGGGTCCGCCGCGGAGGCGGCCTTTGTCGACAAGTTCCTGACGCCTCTCGGCTTCAAAAGGGACGACTTCAGCAACCTCGTGCTCCAGATCGGCGACAAGCCGTCGATCCTGTGGTCATCCCACATGGACACGGTTCACTACGTCTCCGGGACGCAGACCCTCGACTACCGGAACGGCATCCTGACGCTCTCCAAACGGGCGAAGAAAGGTGCCTCCTCGTGCCTCGGGGGGGACGACACCGCTGGGGTCTGGCTCATGACCGAGATGGTTAAGGCCGGGGTCGAGGGCCTCTACATCATCCACCACGCCGAGGAGCGCGGCTGCATCGGATCTTCCAATCTGGTCCAGCACGACGCCAAGTTCGTGGACGGGATCAAGGCCGCCATTGCCTTCGACCGGCGCGGCTACGAAGACGTGATCACTCACCAGTCGGCGGGTCGAACTGCCTCGGACGCCTTCGCCCGGTCTCTCGCCTCGATCCTTGGCGGCAAGTACAGGCCGGACGACAGCGGCACCTACACCGACACGAATGAGTACGCCGGACTCATCCCGGAGTGCACCAACATTTCGGTCGGCTACTTCAACCAGCACACCCGCAGCGAGCGGCAGGACGTTCATTTCCTGCTCGGTCTCCGGGACACCCTCATCACCGCGGATTTCTCCACGCTGGCCATCAAGCGGGACCCGCAAAGTGGCCCGTACGACGACTACAGGGGCGGCTTCCATAGCTTCAGCGGATCGAGCCGCTACCGCTCCTCCACGTCACTCTCCAGCGGCCACACCTTGGAGGGACTGATCAAGCAGTACCCGGACATCGTGGCCGACATTCTGGAGGCCCAGGGCTGGGACGTTGGGCACCTGAAGGCTGAAATCTCATCCTACTACGGCGGCCTGTTCGATGACCGCGACGACGACGACGACACACTCTCCCTCAACAACCACCACCGCGCACCTTGGAGCGATGCAGCATGAGCACCCGTTGGATAATCCGCAACACAGGCAATGGAATGTTCGCCTCGGTCTCTGACCGGCGGGCGGGCGTCAAAGGCTACCACGTCAACAGCTACCAAGCGCGGGTCTTCGACAGTCTTGGCGATGCCAGCTCTCGCTGCGCTCCCGACGAGCGCCCGTTCCCGTACTTCATCCCGCGCACCTGCGCCGCCATGCGGAGGGGCGTATGAGAAGACAGGCTGACCGCCCTCTCCGCGTACTCATCGGCTGCGAGTTCAACGGCACTGTTCGCCGCGCCTTCGCCGCCCGTGGGCACGACGCTTGGTCTTGCGACCTACTGCCCGCTGCCGATCGATCCAACAAGCACCGCGTCGGCGACGTTCGGGACTTCCTCCACCTTGGGTGGGACCTCCTCATGGTGGCACACCCGCCCTGCACCCGGCTCTGTAATTCCGGGGTCCGCTGGCTGTCCGAGCCTCCCGGCCGACTGACCGCCGAGCACTACTCGGCCACGGAGATTGCCGCCTACGCGACCATGAGCCAAGTCGAGCGGCTGGCCTTCATGTGGCGAAAGCTGGACGAAGGCGCGGCCCTGTTCTCGGACCTCTGGAACGCCCCTATCGAGCGGGTAGCCATCGAGAATCCGATTATGCACACCCACGGCAAGCAGCGCATTCGAAACTACCGGGAGTTCGCACAGACCGTTCAACCATGGGAGTACGGAGACCCAGAGAGCAAGCGCACCTGTCTCTGGTTGCGCGGTCTGCCGGCCCTCACGCCGACCTACAGGACGTGGGACGAATGCCGTGCGGCCCTCTGTCTGCCTGATGGCGCCAAGCCGGCGCAGCGCGTCCACAGCGCACCTCCAGGCCCCGCTAGGTGGGCCGAGAGGTCCAAGTTCTTCGACGGGATCGCCAACGCCATGGCTGACCGGTGGGGTGACCTGCCGGCGGCCCCAGTCACCTATAGGGAGGCAGCATGATCGTCTACAACGTCCAGCGCCGCTGGTTCACCATGAAGAACGATGCCGAGGCCCACCGTAAGGCGCTCGGTCTGCCACCTTCGGCCACCTTCACGCTGCGGATCGGTGGCAGAGACGACCTCGCGGACCTCCTGAATGGTCTATGCGAGCTTGGCGCACAGATCGACGGAGCCAATCCAAACCCGCCGCCCGAGGTGATCGAGCGCAACCAGATCGCCAACGAACCCCCGGACTGCGTGCCGGCTCTTTCTTGTCAGGGAGTGGCAGCAGAAAATGCAAGCACAACTCAAAAAGTAAGCAGAACTTATTGACCGACATAAGGGAGGAGGAGTATATTCCTATCACACCAGCAGCCCGCCTGGAGGGTGACGACGATGGGTAAATCCACGGTCCTCCTGCTCGGCTACGGCTTCATGAGTGCCACAGGCGTGGTCGGCATCGGCGCCCTCCTGTGGAACTGGTACTTCCGATGGCTTTTCGTGCGGCGAAAGCGGTAGCGCACCGTGGGGGTGCGACAAATTGGGCCTTATGTTTCATCCCTAAATATTTAGTGATGGACGTAAGGGTATTTTGGGAAGTAAGAGAGTTAACCATCCCGTCCACGGGACATTCCTGCTCTCTTGCATTACACGAGGAAGTCGAACTAAATGAGCCTGTCCGTTGTAGCCAATCCCGCCACCGTCCAAGCAGCGGGTTACTGTATTAGAGAACTCACCCTTGCCTTGGAGTTCATAGCCACTACGCTTAGAGCCGTGGCTGACGGACACCAGACCGAGAGCCATATGGTGCAGACGCCGTTCGTCATGGCATTAGGAAAATTAAACGACCTAACCCCTGTTATCATCGCAAAAGCAGCGTAAAAGGCCCCTCAAGCTGCGACTGCTCCCACTTACTCAAAACGATTGAGGGGCGATTTCAGACGCAGCATTGCGAGAGGGACACACATGTACGCCGAAGCCGACGACTACAAGCGAGACATCAGGAACCTGATCAGGGTGGTTGAGGAGTTCCGAACGTTCGACGCTCAAATGGAACTCTCTCAACTCCTTGTCTACCTACTCATCGCCGCCTCTCCGGGCAAAAAAGTTGCCGATTTACTCCCGGTCACGGGACTTTCTCGGTCAGCCCTTTCGAGGAACATTCTGGCTCTGTCGGGCGGCGAATATCGCGCCGATCACCGAGCCGCCGCCAAGCCCGGCCTCGACCTAATAACGACGGTAACGGACCCCTTTGACGGTCGGGCACAACTCGCAGCACCGACCCGTCGAGGCGTCTCGCTGGCCGAGAAGATTTCGAAGTTCTTGCATCTGGAGACACCCGACAATGGCAAGGAAGCGAGGTAACAAATGGCAGGCAAGCGTCACCGACGCGAACGGTAAACGTCACCGCCCTGCATTCGACACAGAGGCCCAGGCGGTGGCTTGGGAAGGCGCGGCGAACCTCGCCGTGCAGGAAGGACGAGCCCTCCCTCCCGTAGCAACCGGCAAGGTCGGTAACCGCGACCTCGCCCTCCTTGGCTCCCTGTTCGAGCACGTCAAGCGCACCCACTGGGCCGGCATGAAGTCAGAAGCGACCGCCGTCCTGAACGCGAAGACAGTGGTCGAGCACTTCGGCGAGAAGAAACCTGTGGCCGACATCGGCTCCGCTGACATCGCCGAAATGAGGGCCGATCTGGCCGACCGGGGCCTGTCGCACTCGACCATCAACCGCAAGTGCGCGGCCCTGTCGAAGATGCTACACGTCGCCATCGACGCCGGGGTCATCGTCAAGATGCCCCGCATCCGGTTCTCGAAGGAGGAGCAGACCAAGTTCCGCTTCGTGGACGAGCTGGAGGAGCGGGCTATGCTCGCCTACTGGGTAGCCGCCGGGGACCAAGACCTCCGCGACCTCACGGAGTTCCTGATCGACACCGGAGCCCGCTGCTACTCGGAAGCCATGGACGCCCGGTGGGACGCTTTCGCTAAGGGGTTCACCTCGGTCACCTTCTGGCACACCAAGACCAACAAGCCGCGCACCATCCCGCTCACCCGGAGGGTCCGCGAGACGCTCACCCGAAGGCAGAAGACCCTACACAACCGAGAGGGTCCCTTCACGGGCGGGTCGAAGGACACCATGAAGGGTCGCTGGGCCACCATGAGGTCCACGACAGGGCTCCATGACGTGACGCCCCACACGCTGCGCCATACGTGCTGCACTCGGCTGATCAATGCCGGTGTCGACATCAAACGCGTGATGACGTGGATGGGGCACACAGAGCTGACCACCACGCTCCGCTACATGCAGATCAGGCCGAACGGTCTGGATGACATCGTGGCATTGCTGGAGAAAGCGGCGTGAGGGAGCGCCTCGAAATGCTCGGCGGTCGTGTGTTCTACTCGGACGACAACTGGCTGACCATTTGGGAATTTCGAGGCAGCGACAAAAAACCCCGCAGGGTCCGCAACCAGGAGGAGGCTGACCAAATCCGCTTCC
This sequence comes from Mesorhizobium sp. M7A.F.Ca.MR.362.00.0.0, assembly GCF_004023175.1. Taxonomy (NCBI): domain Bacteria; kingdom Pseudomonadati; phylum Pseudomonadota; class Alphaproteobacteria; order Hyphomicrobiales; family Phyllobacteriaceae; genus Mesorhizobium; species Mesorhizobium sp. M7A.F.Ca.MR.362.00.0.0. The sequence goes on along the minus strand of NZ_RZTF01000133.1, from coordinate 2,804 downwards.
TAGTCGTGGCGCAGGGATGAGGAGATACCTCACCTACGTCGGCGTCGTGTCCCTCTGCGGCATCGCGTGGTTCTATCTTGTGGTGTATCTCGCCTCACGCTAATTGGGTTCTTCCGCACAGCAGGGAGTGACCCATGAAATCTGTAGCCATCGGCCTCGCCGCCGGCATCATCGCCATTCTCTTACTCACGATCCTCCGGGTGCCGGGGGCTGACCTTTGGGGTGCCCTCTTTGGCATCGGTCTCGGCCTCGGCGTGGCCTCCCGGACCAAACGCACCACCTAACTTCCACCTTCCGCCTTCTGACCTGTTCGCCCTGGCTGACCGCCGGGGCTTTTTTTGTCCCGAGAAAGGAACCAGTCGCATGAAACGCATCCTCCATGGCCTCCTCGCGGTCTGGCCACCGCTCGCCCTCGCCGGCCTGTCCTTCGGCCTCGCCGCCTGTCCCTCGCCGGGTCTCATCGACATGGGTATTTGGGACAACATCGCCGCTGGCATCGCCGGGGCCACCTTCATGTCCGATGTCGGCGCTCGCTTCGCCGAGTACCGAAAGGCCCGCGCCAAGATCGCCCAATTCGAGGGCAGTCCTGCGCTCGGCAACGCCTTCTACCAGCTCGGCACCTACCATAAGCGCTCGTGGTGCCAGAGAACGGCGCTCCGCTGGGCCGCCACCGACGTCCTCGGGCCGAACGGTGGGCAGATCGTCAAGCTCTGGTACACGGCGCTCGGCTACCGCTGGTGGCATGTGCTGCCGGACGGGACCTTCAGCCGCCAATCTCCATTCCTGAAGGTGGGCTTCTGGTCCTCCGTCGTGGGGGTGAAGGCGTGAGGATGCGTCAACAAGGGACATCGACACGGCCTCCGGCTCGCCGGTGTGCACATTGGTACGTTTGTTACCCAGGCCCGGGCCCAGGGTTGCCTCTCATCGCCATAGAACTATGTTTTGTACCATGGCACAGCCCCTTCCGTCCGCGCCTGTGAAGGCTTCGTATCAACTGATCGTGGACCACTACGAGACAGCGGTTTCACTCCAGGAGCGCATTGTAACTCGCAGTCGGCAAGTCGGCTTATCTACGGAAAGAGACGACGAGTTTCTAGAGCATTTGACTGCCTCGCTGATGCGGGCGCGCAAAACCTTGGCTCGCGCAGGTGAAAGCAATCAATAAATTCCGGGACATCCAAGCGCAGCAGGCCTAGGATGCGCTATCGGCGGCAACTGAAAGGGCGTCCGTCGGCTGTGAGCGATCATCATGCTTCCGCCCCAACTGGGAGGCAGCTATGACAAGCTCCAGTTCACAGACCTATGTGGCAGCGCAGCCACACACCGCCCATAATCGCCCCCAAAACTCCATCTACCGCAATGAGTTGCTGATCCGTATGTGCTCGGCAGACTTGGCATTGCTGCAACCTCATTTGGCGAGCGTCTCCCTTGGGCTGAAGGCGCATCTCGAAGTGGCGGGCTCACCGATCAAAACCGTGTACTTCTTCGAGAGCGGCCTTGGATCAGTGGTGGGCGAGTTGCGGCCCGGCATCGAAGCTGAGATCGGAATCATTGGTTGCGAGGGCATGTCCGGCTCAGCCCTTGTGATGGGCGATGACCGATCGCCACATGATTGTTACGTCCAATTGGAAGCCCGAGCCTTTGGTATCGATGCAAGCACCTTCACCAAGGCGCTTTTGACGAGCCCAACCCTGCGCACTTTCCTGCTCCGATACGTCCACTATTTTCACCTCCAGGCAAGCTTCACCGCTCTGGCGAATGCTCGCATGAACATCGTAGATCGGCTCTCGCGATGGCTGGTGATGTGCGATGATCGCGTCGAAGGGAATCGCTTGTCGATCACACACGAGTTCTTATCGATCATGCTCGGTGTCAGGCGGCCCGGCGTGACCATCGCGCTCCAAATTTTGGAAGGGCAGGGCTTGATCCGGTCAAATCGCGGAGAGGTTGTCATTGTCGACCGAACTGGTCTTGTTCGGTTGGCTGATGGGTCCTATGGCCGGGCCGAGGCAGAGTACCTCCGTTTGGTTGGACCGCTCGCGCCACGCTACATCCACGCGCTAAAGTCGCCAGATTGAAGTGGTGCGCGTGAAGGGACTCGAACCCCCAAACCTTGCGGCGGCAGGACCTAAACCTGCTGTGTCTACCAGTTCCACCACACGCGCTTCGGTGCTCCGTGTACCGAACCCCGGACACACTGGCAAGACTGTGCCCGAAAGTGTGCCCGGTGTGCCCAAGCTGTGCCCGGACTTGTGGACACCAGGGAGAATTTCCCAATAAAATCAGAACCGCGTCACGCCCATCACCTGATTTAGGTTCCAGTGCCGAAAGGCGTGGGGGTTCGAGTCCCTTCATCCGCACCACCCTTCGCTCTTCGAGCTTCGGGTGGCGGGCCACCCGAATAGATGAAGGAGTGTCCTCCCGAAGCCTTGGCTAAGGAGGACCGGCGCCGTTCAGGCGGCGATCGGGTTGAGCTTTAGATGCTGGATCAGGATAATGGTCTTGGCGTCGATGATCCGGCCATCGGCGATGCCGGCCAGCGCCTCGTCGAGCGGCATTTCCAGAACCTCGATGTCCTCGCCCTCTTCTTGCGCGCCGCCGCCGGCCGAGATGCGGTCGGCGGGTGAATAGCGGGCGATGAAGAACCAGAGACGTTCGGTGACGCTGCCGGGGCTCATATAGGGCGAAAACAGCCGCTCGACGTTCTGCAGCCGGTAGCCGAGTTCTTCCTCCGCCTCCTTGCGGATGCAGGTTTCGGGATCGTTTTCGTCCAACAGGCCGGCACAGGCCTCGATCAGCGGCTC
>NZ_RZTF01000132.1:3695-15310 GCF_004023175.1 Mesorhizobium sp. M7A.F.Ca.MR.362.00.0.0 | reverse complement strand
TTCTCGCAGCCGTCGTCGCGCGCCATTCCGGTGATGCTGGGGCTATTCGGCCTGCTGTTGGCGGGCGCCATCGCGCTGGTGGCGCGATATCAGGAGCGGGCCTATGAGGCAGCGTCGCGGTTGCACGAAACCACGGAAAAGAGCCTGATCGAAAAAGACCTGATGCTGCAGGAGATGAAGCATCGCATCAAGAATTCGATCACCAGGGTGCTGGCGATCGCGCGCCAGACGGCATCGCGGGCTACCGACGTCAACGAGTTTTCCGCATCTTTCTCGGCCAGGCTGCAGGCGATGGCAGCGTCCCAGGACATGCTGACGCGCTCTCGCTGGCAGAAGGCCGATCTTGGCGATCTCTTGCGCATCGAACTCGGCCAGGTGTTCGGCAAGGAGTTGCCCGAGGGGCTGCTGTCAGGGCCGCAAGTGCTGCTTGACGAAACCACGACGCAAGCGCTCGGCCTGACCTTCCACGAACTGGCGACGAATGCGCTGAAATACGGCGAAGCCGGCAATTCCGTGGGGGCACTGAAAGTGGATTGGTCTCTGGAAGGGCGTGGGCGCGACAGGACGCTGGCCCTCAACTGGCGCGAAAACGGGCAGAAGAAACTCGAAGCTCCCGCCGAAACCGGCTTCGGCACCAAGCTGATCGATCTCAACGTGACGCGCGAATTACGCGGTACGATCAAGCGCGACTACCAGGCCAATGGGCTGAACGTGGAAATCAAAATTCCACTCGCCAATTGAGCGCGACCTTCTCCCGAAAAGGATCAAGCGTCCGGACATGAAAAATCCGAAGGCCAGCGGACCAGCCTCCGGATCGTTTCGATTATCGCCGAATCAGTTGCAGCGAGCCGTGTAGATCCGGCCGCGATGATCGCGATATTGGCAATAGCCGTTGCGCAGATTGCGCACCAGCAGGCCGGAACCGGCGCCAACGGCCGCGCCGATCAGCGCGCCCTTGCCGCCGCCGACCAAGCCGCCGACACCGGCGCCGATCAAGCCGCCGCCAACCACGTCCTGTTCGGTCGAGGTGCAGCCGCTGACGGCAACCACCGCAACCAGGGCAATAATCATCTTCCGCATAGAGTCACTCCTCACTTTTTGTCCTCACTTGGTAAAGCTCCAGCTGCCATTTAGCATGAAATGACGGCCTTTGCTGCTGCAATCTATTGTTGGTGAAGATAGTCTTTTTCTGGGCCTGCCGCGTTCGACGCCATTACCAGGCTGGAAATTGCCAAAGAAGCGTCAAGCGTACCATCGGCGCGCACGTTCCAGACGATCTGATCGTAGTCGTCTTCAAGCACCGGATCGACGGCAAGACATTTGGCGACGATGTGATCAGCCTGCCCTTGCACGTCGCCCAAGACGAATGGGCGCTCGGCCACACATTGCTCGGCGGTCGCGAAAATGCTGACGGGCACCTGGAGTTCACGGCAGTCGGCCATCGTGTTCGAGCAACCGACTACCAGCAGCAATGCAGCGATATGTTCCATGGCGGGAAAGTCCTCTCGCCATAGTAACGGTCTACATCAGCCAAAGTTCCTGGCTCGCTGGGCGGGCAGTAAATAAGACGGCGACAATTGATTCTGTCGCCGGCCGAAACGAGCTGGCCTCAATAGACCAGCTGGTACAGGGCGATCACCATGATCACCGCCACCAAGGCCAACGCAACAAGGCGCAAGGCTCCGTTGGGGACAGGGGCCAGCGGTGGCGCGGATGACTCGGAGTCCTCAAAGTCGCCCATGGAAATCCGGGCGGCCTGCTCCAGTCTGTTCATGTCGGCAACCGTCAAGGCATTCCTCCCGCACCATGCTGCAAATCCTGCTGCGGAAATGTTCGGTGATGCAACAGGTTCCAGCGGTATCTGGGAAAAACAGCATCTGCTTTTATGGTGAACAACTGGTTAAGAAAGCTTGGGTCGCTCAATCCGTCTCGAAATTGCCGTGCGGAACGACAAGGCGGTACTCGAGACGGCCAGCCGCGATTTCGCCGTTCCGTTCAGTGACGCCGGCACGACCCGTTCGAGTGCGACGCTGCCGAAGCGCTTCTCGCTACGCCTGACATCACTGGCTCCGATTGCCTCGGCCCATGTCAGCGACAGGGAGGTTCCCGTGTCGGCGGCGGTCAGGTTGGCTGTAACATTGACGAATCCATCGGGCCGCGACAGGGCGCCATAGCTCACCGAATTGACGGCGAGTTCATGCATCGCAAGGCCGATATGCAGGGCAGCGTTGGGATTGAGATAGGGGTTTGCCCCCTGAAACCGCAGGCTGCGAACCGGATCGCCGCCGTAGCGGCCCACCTGACCCGATACGAGTTCGCGAAGTGCGGCGCCCCGCCAGTTGGAAGAGGTCACGAGATCCTGGGACGAAGCCAGCGATTGCAGCCGGCCGCGAAAACGTGTCAGGAAATCGCCGATGCTGTCGGAGTAGCGACCGGTCTGGGTGGCTATGCTCTGGATGATCGCCAGCAGGTTTTTCGAGCGATGGCTCACCTCCCGCAACAGCGTCGTCAGGGTCTGCTCACGGCGCTTCTGCTCGGTCGTCTCGACCATCGTGGTGACGACGCCTTGCACCGTGCCGCCGTCGCCGTGGTCGGCATCGATCCAGACCTCAAACCAGCGGCTGCCATCCTCGACGGGAACGCTGATCTCGAGACGTTGGGGGTTGCCGGATGCAATGACGTCGCGCTTGGCCGCGCCGATGCGGTCGGCCTGCGCCTCCGGCAGAATACCGATGCTGTCGGCGGTGTCCGAAACCCAGGGCGCACGCATGTTGCGCGCCCATACGGTTTTCATCTCGCGATCCTGGTAGAGAACGGAAATGCCGGCATTGTGCAACGCGTGAAGAAGGGCGCGGCCGAGCTGCATGCCGCTTTCGGCAGGATGGAGGGCGATGACTTCATCGCTTTGCACGTCGTCCTTCCTGTTTCCGGTCCTGGAACCCATCGGCCAAACTGTCCACCCAATTCAGGCTGAACGGCTCACCGGTGAATGGGTTCCAAAGAGGTTTCCCGAACCCGCCGCCAAAAAACGGTCCGCCGGACGGCGTCCTTTGAAGGACACCGCCCGGCGGTGGCTGGAAACCGTTTGAGGGGTGCGGCTTCCAGTGTTCGGCCGTCCGTCCTTACGAAGCCCGTTTGAACAGGCCCGCAAGAAGCGAAATGACCAGGAAAGCGAGGAAGATGAAAAACAATATCTGCGCTATGCCGGCAGATGTACCGGCGATGCCGCCGAAACCAAGCGCGCCGGCGATGATCGCAACGACGAGAAATACGAGCGCCCAGTAAAGCATTATGCATCTCCTTCGAATGATGCGATAAAAACGTGGGTGGTTGCGGTTTGTTCCCACCCTTTGCCGAAAAAGACCGAGCTTGCAAATCGTTCGGCAGCCGGACGCGCAGGAAATTCGCCCTCACCGCCCGATGCGTGGATCAGGCGGCCCGAAGTGAAGAATTGAAGAATTGAGGAATTGATGAATTGACGATTTTGATGATCTGGAGAAATCGGCGAGCGAGGCTATCGCCTTCAATTCCTCAATTCCTCAATTCCTCCACTCCTCAATTCGCGACTATGCGGCTGCTTTCGCCTGCCGGTCAAAAAACAGTGCCTGGCTGATCAGCGCCTTGACCATGTCGGGATTGAACGGCTTGGTGACCAGGAAGGCTGGTTCCGGTCGCTCGCCAGTCAACAGGCGCTCGGGGAAGGCGGTGATGAAGATGACCGGCACCGACGTCGATGACAGGATCTCGTTCACGGCCTCGATGCCGGAACTGCCGTCGGCAAGCTGGATGTCGGCCAGCACCATCTTCGGCCGTGTCTTGCCGAACATCATCACGGCCTCGGCATGGGTGCGCGCCGTTCCAACGACGCGGTGCCCGAGGCTCTCGACCATTTCTTCGATATCCATGGCGATCAGCGGTTCATCCTCGATGATCAGAACGTCGGTTGCCACCTGACGGGATATCTCGTTGCTCGCCTGGGCAAGCAGCTCTGAAAACTCCTGGTCGCCGACGTCGAGGATCTCAGCCGCTTCGTCCTCACTGAAGCCTTCGACAGCCACGAGCAGGAACGCCTGACGGGGCCGTGGTGCAATTGCATTCAGATTGGCGGCGGTGCGCTGTTCCCACGCCGATTGCGCCTGCTCCTGTGGGACGCGGATGGCGACCGATGTGAACAGCTTGGCGAAAACCTTGTACAGCGCGATGCGGTCGCTCGATGCTTCGGGAAATATCTCGATATCGGCGATGATGGCCTCGAGCATCGCGGCTACCAGCGCATCACCACTCTCTTGCGACCCGGAAACAGCCCGCGAGAAGCGGCGCAGGAAGGGCAGATGTGGTGCGATGGTGGCGGATAAGCTCATGGTAAGACGTCTCCCTCAGAATGACGTGAATGCGTAGCAGGTCAAGCTGACTGCAAGCCCTGACGATAACGCGGATTTTTAGAAAAAGTTCCGCCTCGACGGAACAAATACCGGGGAGGGGCGTTTGGGGTCGGGATGGGCAACCAGACGAGGGCGCCGCTTGCGTTGTGTTGAGTATGATAAGAGCGGTTTGAGCGCTGGGAATACAAGGGCAAAATGAAGGATATGACGAAAGATATTCTGGCTGGCGCCGAGAGCAGGCGCCGGAACGGTTCTGGTGATGCTCTTGGGCCGAACTCCGAAATCGGACGCAAACTCAAACAATATTACGACGCGCTGGTCTCCGACGATGTGCCGGATCGCTTTTCCGAGTTGCTTAGCCAGCTGGAACGGGCTGAACCCGCACAGAAGAAGGACTGAGGCATGGCCGCGGTCTCACAAGGCTTCAAGACCGATCTGCTTGGGGCAATCCCAAGTCTGCGCGCGTTCGCCGTGTCGCTGACGCAAAATGCCGACAAAGCCGACGACCTCGTCCAGGAAACGCTCGTCAAGGCCTGGGACAAGCATGAGAGCTTCCAGCCCGGCACCAATCTCAAGGCCTGGCTTTTCACCATCCTGCGCAACGAGTTCTATTCGCAGATGCGCAAGCGCGGGCGCGAAGTGCAGGACAGCGACGGTATCATGACGGCCAGGCTTGCCGTTCATCCGGCCCAGCACGGCCAACTCGACCTGAAGGATTTTCGCGGCGCCCTGGAGCAATTGCCGGAGGACCAACGCGAAGCCATCATCCTCATCGGCGCATCTGGTTTCTCCTACGAGGAGGCCGCCGAGATCTGCGGTTGCGCGGTGGGAACGATCAAGAGCCGCGTCAGCCGAGCCCGTACGCGCTTGCAGGAGATCCTGAAAATATCAGGCGAGGACGAGTATGGTCCGGACGCAATTTCGGCCCAGGTAACGAGCTCGCCGGCGAGCTGACCGCGATCGTGTCTCAAGCACGTCCGCAGGCCGCGGCGACCGCTTGCACGAGGTCTTCACCCGAATAGGGTTTGCCAACCAGCCTGACGCCCGGAAACGATGCCTTGATTTCATCGGCATCCGAATAGCCCGACGCAAACACGAAAGGTATGCCTGCCGCGCGCAGCCCGGAGGCGAAATCGATGGTTGAGGCGCCGCCCAGCATCAAGTCGACAATGGCTGCATCGAATCGCGTGGCGACCTCGCGGCCATCGACCTCGGTCAGGTCACGGGCGATCACCACCTCATCGGCGCCATGGTCGCGGCAAAGCTGCTCGACGTCCATGGCGATCAGAAATTCGTCCTCCAGGACCAGAATCCGCAATCCGTCGAGCAATGTGGGCACAGGCAAAGACTCCTTGAAACGCCGGAGTCATGATCGCTAATTCGCTTGCTGTCATTTAAAAAAGACATGTGGCAAGCGGGCGGAACCTCAATCCTTGCAACGCGTTGAAACGCGCTCTCCAAGAGCGGGCTTTCGAAGGGGGGTCGAAATGTCGGTTCAGAACAATAGCGCTTTCTCCAGCCGCCAATATCCTTGCGAGAACTGCCCATTGCGGCCGTTGCCGATTTTCCGCGATTTCGAAAAACAGGAACTGGCCTTCATCAGCAAATTCAAGAAGGGCGAACTCGCAGTCGAAAAGGGTGGCACGGTGCTGGTGGAGGGAAGCCATAGCGCCCATCTCTACACCGTGCTCTCCGGCTGGGCGTTTCGCTACAAGCTGTTGCTGGACGGCCGCCGCCAGATCCTCAACTATCTCATGCCCGGTGATCTGATTGGCCTGCAAGGCAGTGTGATGGGCGAGATGCAGCATTCCGTGGAGGCACTGTCGCCGATGCTGCTGTGTGTTTTCGAGCGCGAATATCTGCATGAGCTGTACCGCAATCATCCCGGGCTGGCCTATGACATCACCTGGATCGCATCGCGTGAAGAGCGGATGCTGGACGAGAATCTGCTCAGCCTCGGGCGCCGCAGTGCGATCGAGCGCGCTGCCTATCTCATCGCCTTCATCGGCAGCCGCGCCAAGGTCGTCGGACTGAATGGCAACCAATCCGTCCAGATACCGATCACGCAACAGCACATCGCCGATACGCTTGGCCTGTCGCTGGTTCACACCAACAAGACGATCCGCAAGCTGATGGATCGCAAGCTGATCGTCTGGCGCGACGGCGGCTGCGTGGTTTCCGACAATGAAGGGCTCAAGCGGCTCGCCGGCTGGGAAGGGCTGGGTGAAGCGCGCCGGCCATTAATCTGAGGAAGCGTGTTTTGCCGGAGCCGGCGGACCGGGTGCGCGCCGATGCGTTTTCGGCTACTTTGTCCCCAATGCCGGAACCTTGAGACGCGCAGCGCGTTTGAAACCAAGCAATCACAAGGAGTTAAGCCATGGCCACTGCCGCAGGAAAGACCGCAAACGACGCCCGTGCAAATGCGGACCTGGAAGCCGACATCAGGCAGTTGAAGGCCGACATCGACAAGCTCACCAAACAACTGGCCAAGACCGGCGAGCATGGCTATGGCACCGCGCGCCGCGCAGCCACGGAAGGGGTCGAGCAGTTGCGTGCGCAGGGCGAAGCAGCCTTTGACAGCCTGCGCAGCAATGCCAAGGACATCGAAGCGCAGATGATGGCAAGCGTGCGTGAAAAGCCGGTGACGTCACTGGCGATCGCCGCCGGCGTAGGCTTCCTTTTCGCGCTCATCGCGCGTCGCTAGTCGCGCTCCAGATGGGAATGTTGGCAACCCTGATCTCGGGCCTCGCCTCGGGGGAAACCGTGGCCGCCATACACCGGGCGCGCACGGCGGCAATCGTCTATGTGATCGCCATGGCCGCCGCACTTTGCGGTCTCGTTTTTCTTGTCGGGGCCGCCTATATCTGGACGGCGATGCGCTATGGGCCGCTTGCCGCGGCACTGGGGTTTGGCGTCGGTTTCCTGGTGCTTGCCGGACTTATCCTGCTGATCTACCGGATCTCCGCAGGCTCACGCGCCCGGCGCCGGGCGCAGCGCCGCAATGCCGACATGAAGGCGATCGGCATCACCGCCGCACTCGCCGTGCTGCCGAGTCTGCTCAAGGGAAAAGGCGGTCTCGGCGTCATTCTGGGTCCGGCCGTGGCGCTCGCGGCCTACGCCATCTACCGCGAGAATGTGAAATCCGACGATCTGGATGAGAGCGAACGGAGATAGAGCTGTTGGGAGAGGTCACTTTGACAACTCTTCCAGCGGCATCGATATTTCGGCAAACACGCCCTCCGGCCGGAATTCATGGGTCACTTCGCTGGAAATGACCTTGGCTAGGCTGCGGCGAATGAGGATCGAGCCGAAGCCGTGCCGATCCGGCGGAGCGACTTGCGGGCCGCCGCTTTCGCGCCAGGTCAGCACAAGACGCCGGGCATCCCTCCTGCCTTGCATCCTCCAGCCGAGATCGACCCTGCCTGACGGCACCGACAGCGAGCCATATTTCAGCGCGTTGCTGGCCAGTTCATGCAGGATCAGGCCAAGCCCGACGGCCTGGTCGGGCGACAGCAGCAGGTCGTCGCCGGAGATCGTCATGCGCGGCTGCTCGGCCGTTTCGAAAGGTTTGACCTCGATCTGGACGAGTTCACTGATGCCAATGCCGCGCCACTCGCGGTCCGACAACAGATTGTGGGCGATGCCCAAGGCCTGAAGCCTGGCGCCGAACGCCTCGAGGAACTCGCTTGGCTGGCGGGCATGGCGCACGGTCTGCGTTGCCAGCGCCTGGACGGTCGCCAAAGTGTTCTTGACGCGATGGTTGAGCTCACGCAGCAGCAGCCGTTGGCGTTCGTCGCCGAGCTTACGCTCGGAGATGTCGTAGTTGACGCCGAAGATCAAGGTCGGCTTGCCGTCGCCGTCACGCTCGATGACACGGCCGCGCGTGGCGAGCCAGCGCGGCGGATGAAAGCCCTTCACCCGGTATTCGCCGAAATAGTCGTCGCTGCCGGTCAGGGCGTCGCGAAAGCGGGTTTCGGTCTGGTAGACGTCACGCGGATCGATGGCGGTGAGGATGTCGCGTGCGCGCAGCCGGTTGGAGCGCGGCAGGCTGAACAGCTCCGACATCAATGTGTCGCATTCGATGATATCGGTGCGGATATCCCATGCCCAACTGGCGAGCGACGCCGCATCGAGTGCGATGGCACGTCGTTTTTCCTCGCGAACCAGTGCGGCCTCGGCGATCGCGCCGCTGCGGGTTGCGTCCTTGAGGGTGAACAGGCTGGCGGCGAGGCCGGCGAGCGACTTCAGCTGGTGGAGCTCGGCGCGGGATGGAAAACCATGCGGCTCGTGGTCGAGCACGCACAGCGTGCCTATGCGGGCACCTGCCACAACCATCGGCGCGCCGGCATAGAAGCGGACATGGTGCTTTCCGGTGACCAGCGGGTTGGTCTTGAAACGGGGATCCGTCGTTGCATCCACCACCACCATCGGCTCGTCGCCGGCGGCAATCGCATGGGCGCAGAAGGAGACGTCGGTCGCGGTTTCGGCCTCGTCCAGGCCGAAGCAGGATTTGAACCACTGCCGTTCGAGGTCGACGAGTGTAACCAGGGCCATCGGCACCTGCATCACCGCCGCGGCAAGGCTGCTGACGCGGTCGAAATCGGGGTCGGCCGCCGTATCCAGCATCTCCAACCCGTGCAGCACGGCGAGGCGGTCAACATCCTTGACTGCGCGCGCAACTTCGGCCGGCAGCTCGGGCACTGTTTGCGTCTTGCCAGTCACCCCACTTGCCTCGTCCCGGTCTTCGCCGCCGCCTGCTTGCCCTGGTGCAAGGCCAGCGCGCTTTTCCGGAACCATCCTAGCGAGGAACCGTTACCCGACCATGATTTGCCGAGCGCGCCAGTTGGTGCAGAATGAGACAAGGATCGAGCATGGCCAAGATCATTCCCGAAAACAAGGCGCGGCAGGGGCGATGGGGCTGGCATGGATTTCGAATCCTGATCGCCGGATTGCTTCTGGTGTTTGCGGCTTGGGGCATTGCCGAGATTTATGGTGTGTTGATCAAGACGCCAACCAGCGATGAACAGCATGTCCCGACACCCAGCACCACCGAGCAGGCTCCTGCTGGTTAAAGCCGCTTTGTTCGTTGCAACGCATAGCATCAGGCGGCTCTTGATTGGGCCGCACTCGCCGGCACCAGTACATTCAGCGCGCCAGGCTGGATTTCGATTACTGTTTCACGGTCAAGCCTGACCAATTCGCCGTCCATCACGGCGCGAAATTTGCGGCTGCTCGAATGGATTTTCAGCACCGTTCTGTTCGTCTGGTGGATTTCGACATGTTCGTTGTCGCGCCATTTGCCGCGCGCCACGTTGAAGAAGAACTTGACCAGTTCGGCGCGCTGCTTCGCCACCGTGACATAGACACCGAGCACGCCGCCCGCCGGATTGTCGGCGTAGGGCAAATGGCCTTCGCCGAACAAATTGTTGGTGATGCCGATCCCGGTGATGCGTGCCGCCATTTCGGCATCACCGATGCTGAGCGTCACATTCATCGCAGGTGGATTGTTGATCGTCGCCCAAGCCGCCTTGGCCGAGGCGCGGATCTTTCCCAACCGCGAACCGAACTCCATCTTCTGGCGCAGTTGCACCATCTTCGCATGCATGCCGATCGAGAACTGATGTATGAAAGGTTGGCCATTGGCGGTCGCCACGTCGACCGCGATGATTTCGCCGTCGGCGAAGGATTTCAGCGCCCCATCGAGCGACTGCGGAATGCCCAACCCCCGTGCGAACAGGTTCATGGTGCCGGCCGGCAATATGGCAAGCGCCTTCTTCGTGCCCATCAGCCGGGCGGCCGCGGCGGAAATGGTCCCGTCGCCGCCACCCGCCAGCACGATGTCGACAGAGCGACGCGAAGCCGCGCTGTCGAGCGTTTCCACCACGTCCTTGCCGGCGACAATTTCGATGCTGAGCGAGTGCCCTGCCGTCTCCAGCGTCTGATGCATCCTGTCGGAGAAGGCGACGAGGTCGGTGGTGCGCAAAGTGCCGCCATCCCGGTTCAGCACCGCTGCGAATTTCATACCCCGCTCCACCATGTCAGCCAAAAAGCGGCCGGGACACGCCCAGCCGATGGCTGAACGCGGCGGCGACGGAAAGGTTCCCTTGACACGGAGGGGCTTCTAAGCCGCTCGATCATTTCCGTGTTTTCGTTTCCCGAACCGCAGTGGTTTTGTCGGAACAACAGACTGGTCACGACGTTGTGAACCTGTAGATGCCGCGTCCGATTTCCCCAGCGACCACGACGCGGCGCATGAGATCAGGCACGAGGAGAGACTATCATGATCCGCAATCTTTTAGCCACGACCGCACTCGCAACACTGATCGCGACGGGCGCATATGCGCAGAGCGCGACGACCCCGGCGCCGGCACAGAGCCCAGCCGTTCAGGAGTCAGGCGCCGCGACGGTCCGCGCAGAGGGCAGCATCGTCACCAACATCATCGGTGAATCCGTCTACAACGGCACCGGCGATGATGCCGAGAACATCGGCAATGTCAGCGACGTCGTCTTCGACAAGGATGGGCAGGCGAAATCCGTCGTCATCGACGTTGGCGGCTTTCTGGGTGTCGGTGCCAAGAGCGTCGCCTTCGAATACGGCAAGCTGCAGTGGGCCGAAAAGAATGGTGACCGCTGGCTGGTAGCCCAGACGACCAAGGACGAGTTGACCGCTCAGGCGGAATTCGACAGCCAGCCCTACAGTCCGGCCCCCGCACCTGCGGCGTCGACCGACGCGACCGCACCTACGGCACCTGCTACGACGGATACGGCACAAAAGCCGGCCGACATGAACGCCGCTCCGGCGGAACCGGTAAAGCGCGCGGACGGTAACCTTGCCACCAACATCATCGGTGAAGACGTATATAACGGAACCGGTGATGACGCGCAGAATATCGGCGACGTCAACGACATCGTGCTGACCAAGGAAGGCAAGGCCGAGTCCCTGGTCATCGGCGTGGGCGGTTTCCTTGGCCTCGGCGCCAAGAATGTCACCTATGATTTCTCTAAGGCGCAGTGGGCCGAGAAGAATGGCGACCGCTGGCTGGTGGCCCAGACCACCAAGGAAGAGCTGCAGGCGCAGCCCGATTTCGACCGCAAGGCCTATGATCCGGCGCCGGCCACGACGGCTTCCAACGAGCCTGCGGCCACCGCTCCGGCTGCTGTGCCGTCCGACACGACGGCTCCTGCTGTCGCTCCGGCAGACAAGACCGCCGAAGCTCCGGCAGGACCACCCCT
>NZ_RZTF01000132.1:0-3685 GCF_004023175.1 Mesorhizobium sp. M7A.F.Ca.MR.362.00.0.0 | reverse complement strand
GCTCCCGACCAGACACAGACTGCCGCCATCGACAAGTCGACGTTGACCGAGATGCCGGTCGGCGAGATTCGTGCCGATGACCTGAAGGGCACGACTGTCTACGGCGCAAACGACGCCAGGGTTGGCGAAATCGGCGATGTCGTGCTTGCGCCTGACAACAAGACGGACGCGGTGATCGTCGACGTTGGCGGCTTCTTAGGCGTCGGTGAAAAGGAGGTCGCGGTTGGTATGGATAATCTCAAATTCATGACCGACAAGGACGGCAACAAGTACCTCTACACGACCTTCACCAAGGAACAGCTCGAGGCTCAAACCGCCTATGACAAGGGCAGCTATGCTGAGCAGCGCGATCAGCAGCGCATGATCGTCAGGTAATTCTGTTCAGCCAAATAAAGCCCGCGCTGGCAACGGCGCGGGCTTTTATGTGTGGCCAGGTGGCAGGCCAGCGGCATGGCCGACGAGGCCGCTCTCGGTCAATTCTGCCAGTGCCAACGACTGGTCGAGATGTTCGGCCCGCCAAGCGAGCAGCCGCTCGGCGAACTCCAGCCGCACGGCGAGATGGGCGGGGTCGGCCGCGAGATTGTCCAGTTCGCCCGGATCGCTTTTCAGATCGAACAGCAGCGGCGGCAAGTTGCCGCCGAAATGCACATATTTGAAATGTTCCGTGCGGATGACGGCGAGATTGCATTGGCGTGAGGCGATGCCGAAATGGCGTTCGGCCTCGCCCGCGGCGATCGAGCGGAAGTCGAACTCCCAATGCGCGGCATCGCGCCACGCCGCAGGGACTTCTCCGCTCAGGAACGGCTTCAGCGAGGCGCCGTCGAGATGCGGCGCGGGCTCTTCGCCGAGCAGGTCGAGAAGCGTCGGCAAAATGTCGACCGCTTCGGTGAAGCTGTCGACATTGCCGCCGGCCGCGTTGCCGTGGCGCGGATCGCGAATGATCAACGGAATGTGGTAGCTGCCGTCGAAATAGCCGCCCTTGCCCAGCATGAAATGGTCGCCCATCATCTCGGCATGGTCCGAGGTCAGCACGATGATGGTGTCGTCCCACGCGCCGGCGGCCTTGACCGCTTGCCAGACGCGGCCGAGCTGCGCGTCCACCTCGAAAATCATGCCGTAATAGATCGCGCGGATGCGGCGAAAATCGTCTTCGCTCCAGTCGTGCACCTTGCCTCTGGCGTCGGGGCGGAATTTTATCTGGTTCTGCCGGCCGAGATCATAGGCAAGGTAGGGATGGTTTTCCGCCTCTTCCTGCCAGCTTGCCGCGCGCCGGAAGGCCGGGCCGTCAGCCGGATCGTACCTCGTGTTGTAGGGCTCCGGCACAATGAAAGGCGGGTGCGGGCTGATGAAGGAAAGATGCGCGAACCACGGCGTGGCGTCCTCCTGTTCGCCAAGCCAACGCGTAAATTCGCCGGTCAGGAAAGCCGCCGGCGTTTGTTGCCCGGAGTAGACGGGCGGCGCGTTGCTGATGGTCCCGGCCAAGCCGTCGGCCAGCGGACGGTGGATGTCGGGAGACCCGGCGCTGGCGTCGACACCTTGCAGCTCCAGCCAGGATAGCCATTGCTTCTGGTGCTCGGGCAGCAACTGGCGCACCGTAAAGCCCGGCAGCACGCCTTCATAGCTTTGCAGCCGCGGATCGCCCGGCGCCAGCAGGCGCGGATCGAGCGAGACGTCGGTGTAGCCGAACAGCGTCGGATCATAGCCCAGGGCGCGAGCCGAGAGCGCGATGTTGCCGTGGCGAGCGTCGAGCGGCGTGCCGTTGCGGCAGACGCGGTTGTTCATCTGGTAGAGGCCGGTGTAGAGGCAGGCGCGAGCGGGCGAACAGGGCGCCGCGCCGCCATAGTGCCGCTTGAACAGCACACCCTCCGCGGCCAAAGCGTCGGCATTCGGCGTCTGTACGACCGGGTGGCCGGCTGCGGACAGACAATCGCCACGCCACTGATCGCATGTGATCAGGAGAATGTTGGGCCGCCTGGCTTTTCCAGTCACTCACAATACCTTTGTCGCGGGATGTCGAACGCCTTTCATGGAACCGATTCCGGCCACGGCGCAAGTCTGACCTGCGAACCAATTGGTGAACGAACCTTGTTCCATCGTTCACTTTTACGACACAGTCCATTCTGTGTTTGCCGCCTTTGCGTAAACTGCTCTGGTCCTCATATTGGCGTGGACAGCGGCGAGGGCCGCACATGCACCAAGGAAGGAGCAAGACAATGCTCGACCAGATCAAGGGCCTGCATCACGTCACATCGATGGCCAGGGATGCCCGCCAGAACAACGAATTCTTCACCAGGAAACTCGGCCAGCGCCGGGTCAAGAAGACCGTCAATTTCGACGCGCCCGACGTCTACCACCTCTATTACGGTGACGAGACCGGCACGCCGGGTTCGGTGATGACCTATTTCCCTTTCCCCGATATAGGCAAGGGCCGGCATGGGGTCGGGGAAGTCGGAACCACCGTCTACTCGGTGCCGGAAGGCACGCTTGGCTATTGGGAAAGCCGTTTTGCCGATGAGGGCGTCACCGGCCTGTCGCGTGAAGAGACATTCGGCGAGAAGCGTCTGGCCTTTGCCGGACCGGATGGCGACGGTTTCGCGCTGGTCGAGGACAAGGCCGACGCAAGAGCACCCTGGGCGAAGGGCGGTGTTCCCACGGACGAGGCGATCCGTGGCTTTCACTCGGTGTCGCTTCGGCTGAAGGACGGTGGCGCCACTGAGGAGCTGCTGAAGTTCATGGGCTATGAGGAAGTCGACAAGTCCAGCAATCTCAAGCGGCTGGCGGTGAAGAACGGCAATGGCGCCGATGTCATCGACATCGAATCGCTGCCGAGCACAGCCTTCGCCGATCTCGGTGCCGGCTCTGTCCATCACGTCGCCTTCGCGGTCGAGAATCGCGCCAGGCAGCTCGAAGTGCGCAAGGCGTTGATGGATACCGGCTATGGCGTGACGCCGGTGATCGACCGCGACTACTTCTGGGCGATCTATTTCCGCACGCCGGGTGGCGTGCTGTTCGAAGTCGCCACCAACGAGCCGGGTTTCGACAGGGATGAGGACACCGCTCATCTCGGTGAGGCGCTGAAGCTGCCGACGCAGCATCAGCACCTGCGACCCTATCTTGAACAGCATCTGCAGAAGCTGGAAGGCTGAGGTCATGAGCAAGGACGCTTACATCCACAAGCTGCTGCCCGGTTCGCCGGGCGGTCCGCTGCTGTTCGTCTTCCATGGCACTGGAGGCGATGAGAACCAGCTTCTGTCGCTGGGGCGCGATCTCGCGCCCCAGGCAACCATCATCTCGCCGCGCGGCGATGTGTCCGAACAAGGTGCCGCGCGCTTCTTTCGCCGCACCGGCGAGGGCGTCTACGACATGGAGGATCTGGCACGGGCGACGATCAGGATGGCGGGCTTCGTCAAAGCCCATGTCGAAGCAGCGAAGCCATCGGCCGTGCTGGGTCTCGGCTATTCCAACGGCGCGAATGTCCTGGCCTCGGTGGTGTTCGCGGTTCCAGCGCTGTTCGGCGCGTCGGTGTTGATGCATCCGCTGATCCCGTTCGAGCCGCAGGTGAAGGGCAGTCTCGCCGGCCGCCATATTCTGATGACCGCCGGCAAGCGCGACCCGATCTGCCCGCCGAACCTGACCACGCGACTCGAGGCATATTTGCGTGCCGACGGCGCCGATGTCACAGTGG
>NZ_RZTF01000131.1:9039-15329 GCF_004023175.1 Mesorhizobium sp. M7A.F.Ca.MR.362.00.0.0 | reverse complement strand
GTCCTGGACAATCCCGGCACGGTGCGGGGCAAGCGCGTGCTCGACTTCGCTTCCGGCTCCGGCCTTGTCGCCATCGCTGCCGCCAAGGCAGGTGCCGCCAAGGTGATCGCAGCCGACATCGATCCGTTCTGTGCCACCGCGATCCGGCTCAACAGCGACATCAACGGTGTCGGGACCGAATTCCTCGGCACGGATTGCATCGGCACCGATGCAGGTTGGGACGTGGTCCTGGCCGGTGATGTTTTCTACGACAAATCTTTCGCGGACCGGCTGATGCCATGGTTCGCAACGCTGAAGGCGCGCGGCGCTGAGATCCTCATCGGCGATCCCGGACGGTCGTATCTGCCGAAGGCAGGGCTGGAGCCGCTTTCTGTGTATGAAGTGGCCGTCACGCGGGCGCTGGAGGATGCGCTGGTCAAGCGCACGACGGTCTGGCGGTTCGCTTGACGCGATCGCCGAACAGGCGTTCCATCACATACAGATCAGAGGGGGAGCTCATGGATTTTTCAGCAGTGAACTGGCTGGCGGTGGTCGCCGCCGCGATCGTCGCATGGCTGTTCGGCGCCGCCTGGTACATGGGCCTGAGCAAGGCGTGGCTGAAGGCCGCCAAGCTCGATCCGGCGACGATGAAGAAGTCGCCGCTGCCCTTCGTCATCAGCTTCATCGCCGAACTGGTCGTGGCCACCATATTGGCCCTGGTCGTCGGCGCGATGACCGGCGGCGAGCCGACATGGATCGCCGGACTAGTCTTCGGCTTCGTGCTCTGGCTGGGTTTCGTCGCCACGACGCTCTCGGTCAACCATCGCTACGAGAATTTCGGCTGGGACCTGACCCTCATCGACGGCGGCCACTGGCTCGGCGTGCTGCTGATCATCGGCGCCGTGATCGGCTGGTTCGGCGCGGCGGCAAGCTGAATCAAAGGCAGTAGGGCAGTAAGGCAGTAGGGGAATAGGGGGCAGACGGCACCGACGCCTATCCCTACTGCCCTACTGCCCTACTGCCCTACTGCCCTACTGCCCTACTGTCCTACTGTCCTACTGTCCTACTGCCCTTTGTCCGTGGTCCGCGTCTTGGCGACTTCCTCGAGCATCCATTCGCGAAAGGCGACGATGCGTGGATCGTCGGCGGTATTTTCGGGATAGACCAGGAAGTAGGCGAACTCGGGCGCCACCCGCAGGCCGAGTTCGAAAGGCTGCACCAGCCTGCCCTGGGAAAGGTCGTTCGCCACCATGGCGAAATCGGCGAGCGCAACGGCATTGCCGTCGAGCGCTGCCTGGACGGCATCCGTGGAGTTGCCGAAGACGACGGTCCGGCTGTCGTCGAAATCAGTGATGCCGGCCGCGGCCATCCACATCCGCCAGTTCGGCCACGTCACGCCTTGCCGCGACCATTCGATATGCGCAAGCGTGTGGTTGAAGAGGTCGCGCGGCTCACGCAGCGGCGGACCGGACGTCAAGAGGCTCGGGCTGCACACCGGAATGAGGATGTTGTCGAACAGCCGGTGGGTGCGAAGACCCGGATATTTGCCGGCGCCGAAACGGATGCCGACATCGATGTCATCGAGTTCGAAATCCCGCACTTCATAGGCAATGTCGAATCGCAATTCGATATCGGGGTGATGCTTGCGAAAATCGTCGACGCGTCGCATCAGCCATTTTGACGCGAACTGCGCGTCGAGCGTTACCTTCAAAAGGGCGCTGCCGCGCGCCAGCTTTTGCGCCCGCGAAACGGCCCGGCCAAGCAGGTCGAGCGCGTCGGCCGAGGCGTCGAACAGCACCGTTCCCGCCTCGGTGAGCCGGATCGTGCGGCTGGTGCGTGTGAACAGCACCAGCCCGAGTTGATCCTCGATTTCCTTGATCTGATGGCTGACGGCGGCCGGCGTCAGGCCGAGCTCGTCGGCGGCACGGGTGAAATTGAGGTGCCGGGCCGCTGCTTCCAGTGTCCTCAAGGCACGAGTCCCGGGCAGAAGACGAGCCATCCTATCCTCAAATAAAACTTGATGATCCAGAGAAAACTACTCGTTTCTCGCAGGGATTTCAATCTGGCATCATCCATCCATCGAAACATCATCAAGCCGGATTTGATATCCGGGGAGAACGGAGCACACCATGTCCATCATCGTTTTGAATTCATCGACACCCCGCCCGGCCTGGCTGGTCGAAACTCTCGACTGGCTGCGTCACGCCCGGATCGCGATACGCCTCGCCCGCCGCGACATTACCTACCAGAACGTCGAGGATCTCTCCGATCGCCAACTGCGCGATATCGGCGGCGAGCGCCGTGACGTCGCTCGCGCAATGGACAGAGAACTTGGCCGGCTGGGCCTGCTAGACATCGGCTGGCAGAGACCGCGAAGGTCAGGGAATAGGCAGTAGGAAATAGGCAGTAGAGGAAAATTTAAGTCAGCGCCGACAGGTAGCCTACTGCCTACTGCCTACTGCCTACTGCCTACTGCCTACTCCCTTACTCCCCTACTATCTCACCACCCTCACCACCGTCCGGTCCGACAGCAGCGGCAGCAGTCGCGCCATGGTTTGCGCCGTGACAGCCACACAGCCTTGCGTCGGTGTGAAGCCGGGGCGCGCCAGATGGAAGAAGATGGCGCTGCCGCGCCCGCGCCGGCGTGGTGACAGGTTCCAGTCGAGCACCAGGCAGGCGTCGTAGAGCCTGTCGTCGCGCCGCATGCGTTCGTGGCTGGCGCCATAGGGAATCTTCACCGGCCTGTTATAATTGCGGTCGTCAGGCACTTCGCACCAGCCCAGATCGGGCCCGATCGGCGTCATCGCCAGACGGGTCCTGCGGCCGCTGGAGAACTGATCTCCCCGGAAATACCCCGACAGGATCCGCATCGCGGCCAGCGGCGTGGCGCCATCGCCTTCGCGCTTGCCGGCCGAGATGCCTCCGCGCCCCAACGCACAGGCAAACACCGTTTTTCCGGCCTGCAGCAGGCCCTGGCTTGGATGCCCAGGCCTCGCCCGCACGGTCAGCACACGCAGCCCTTTTCGCAAAATTGCGCCGGCTGCATTGCGATCGTGTTTTTTCTTGTATGATCGTGCCACGGAACAAATCACTGTGAACGGCTGTTGCGCCGGTCAGCTTCCGCATAAACAGGCAGCGGTCAACTGAATTTTCTTTTCAAAACAACGGATTGATCCATGACTTCACGCACCATACTGATCGTCGACGACGATGACGACCTGCGCGGCACACTGGTCGAGCAATTATCCCTTTACGAGGAATTCGACGTGCTGCAGGAATCGACTGCGGCAAAAGGTGTCGCCGCAGCGCGCGGCGGCCTCATTGATCTGCTCATCATGGACGTCGGGCTGCCCGACATGGATGGCCGCGAAGCGGTGAAGATCCTGCGCAAGGGCGGCTACAAGGCGCCCATCATCATGCTGACCGGCCACGACACCGATTCGGATACGATTCTTGGTCTCGAGGCCGGCGCCAACGACTATGTGACGAAGCCGTTCCGCTTTGCCGTGCTGCTGGCGCGCATTCGGGCGCAGCTGCGCCAGCATGAGCAGAGCGAGGACGCCACCTTCTCGGTCGGGCCTTATACTTTCAAGCCCAGCCAGAAACTGCTGCTCGACCCGCGCGGCGGCAAGGTGCGGCTGACGGAGAAGGAAGCCTCGATCATCAAATATCTTTATCGCGCCGACCAGAAGGTGGTGACGCGCGACGTGCTGCTCGAGGAAGTATGGGGCTACAATTCCGGTGTCACCACGCACACGCTGGAAACCCATGTCTACCGGCTGCGCCAGAAGATCGAGCGCGATCCTTCCAATGCGGAAATTCTTGTGACAGAAAGCGGCGGCTACAAGCTGGTTCCTTAAACATTTCATTATCCAATGAGCGGTCGGGCGGGGCCGCTTTCGGGTACGATCCAGTTGGAGGGTGGTTTGGATCGAACTCGCAGAGGAGGAGTCGGACTGTCGGTTCGGGGACATAGCTAGATGGCGCTGGATGACGACATCCGCGTCCTGTCCGCCGTGAGGCTCTTCGAGGGCTTCACGCAGGAACAATTGCGCCTGCTCGCCTTTGGCGCCGAGAACACTAGGCTGATTGCCAACCACAAGCTTTATCGCGAGGACGACGAGGCCGATTCCGCCTATATCGTCGTCAGTGGGCGCATCGTGCTCTACCGGGAGCAGGGTGGTGAACGCATCCCGATTGGCACGGCAGGCCCCGGCACAATCCTGAGCGAACTGGCGTTGATCGCCGACACCAACCGGTTGACCAGCGCCTCGGCCGAGATCGATTCGGAAGTGATGCGGCTCAGCCGCAAGATGTTCCGCCGCATCCTGGAGGAATATCCCGAGATCGCGGTCAAGCTCCACCAGCGCATCTCGGAGGAATTTCAGGCGATGATCCGCCGCATCGAGGAACTGGCCCCGCGCTTCTCCGGCTGAAGGCTGCCCGCCTTCGAAGCTGTTGTTTCGCGGCCAAAGGCGGAAGCGCGGCAGCGTCCGTTGACAGGCATGAGGTGAAATCCTAAAGCACCCCGAAGGCGGCCGGCACAGCAGGCGCCATCACCACCAGGCTCCTGGGGGGAGCGAGCCATGCCGTCAGGGCGGTACGAGACGATTATCTTGTATTCCCGCAATGACGCGTTCGGCGACGGATTGATCCGGATTCCGGCTTTGCGCGCCGCCAGAACGGCATTCCCCGATAGTTTCATCGTCTACGGAACCACCCGGTCGTCGTCCCTTGAACATAGCCTCAATCGCCATGCCGGCCATTTGGTCGATGCGATCAATGTGCGGACGCCCCTGGCGCGCCTGGTCGCCGATCACCGCAAGGGCAAGGGGCGATTGGCCGTTGTCGATTTCCGCATCTCGGCGCGTTGGCTGCTTCAAACCTCGGCATCACTGCTCGGCCGCGGCATCGCCTATGAGGCAAACTTTCCGGCTTTCGCCCTTTCCTGGCGCCTGGGCCAAAGGCCTGAAGCACGACCCGGGCACAATGCCTGGCGCTACCACCGCCTCATTGAACGCCTTGCCGGCAAGCGGCTGCCTTTCGATCATCGGCTGGAGCCTGGCCCGATCGCGCGAGCGGCGGCCAGGGGCCTTGCGGACGGCAAGCATGCTCCGTTGATCCTTATCGCTGCGCACGGCAGCGCCAGCAAGCGCATGTCGGCGGATCAGGTTGCCGCGATCGCCGACAGCCTGATCGCCGACGGGGCGGACCTTCTCTATGTGAAAACCCCCGGCGATGGTCCCGATATGGCTGAACTGGCTCAGCGCGTGCCGAAGCTGCGGCTTGTCGATTCCGCCGCGATCGAAGGTGTCGATATCGGTGACATCTTGCTGGCGCTCGGCGAGTTTGCCGATCTTTACATCGGCGCCGAAGGCGGTACCGCACATCTCATGGCAACCGTGATGACGCCGATGGTTATCCTCAGTGGCGGCGCCAACATGGCCCGTTGGAGGCCGCTTTCGAACTGCGTGGACGTGATCGAATCCCGTCTTGCAAGTCCAACCGGTCTGGTTGCCAATGTGCCTGCGCCGACAATCATCGAAGCGGCGCAACGCATGCTGGCGACGCGCCGCCGCGACCATCCCCATCTGCCGGATCTCGCTGGCCTGTCAGCCCAGCAATTCGCGACAACGACATGCATGAAGACTTGAAGCGCGCCGTTTGAACTTGAATTCATTTGGTCGCGCTTCGAAGCGCGTTGAGATTCAGGTCGGCCATTTGCAGGCCAGCCTCACCTGAACATCGACGCCATGGTACAATGGGTTCGGTGGGGCGAAGCGCTGCAACCATGGTGACCACCGGCACAATGCAGGCGGAGTTCTCGGCGGCAGATCTGGCGGCTGTCGTACTTTGGTTCCGATGGAGTTCCTCTCAGTCCTCAATGAGAATAGCAAATGCCAGAGAACAACGCGCTGAACACAAAGCACGGCGGCGAATGGACGATAGCCTGGCGCTTGGTCATACTGGCGGCGACGGCGATTAACGTCGCGATGCTCTTAGCCGCTCTGTTCGTTGCGCAGATTCGTGGTCTGGACGCTTGGATCTTTTATCGAGATCCATCTGCGGTCGCCGAAGTCGGCTTCTATACAGGGTGGATTTCGTCCCTGGGTGCTTCACTGTGGATCGGCTCCGGCGCGGTGACCCTGTTTGCTGGCCTGCTCACGCACCGATGGGATTGCACGTTTCTCGGCGGCCTTACCCTGTTCCTGGGGCTCGATGACCTGTTGTTGATCCATGAGGACGTGCTCCCCATGGTTGCGATACCAGAGATCGTTGCGATGATTGTCTACGCCGCCACCGGGTTGTTC